>JAQTZL010000007.1:5000-105552 GCA_028687755.1 Candidatus Nanopelagicales bacterium | reverse complement strand
CTGGTGGAACCACGACCGCATCCAGGAACGACTGAAGGGATTGAGCCCGGTCGAATACCGGACCCAATCCCTTCAAGTAGCCTGAGCCCACTCCCGCAATGAACTCCAACTTTCGGGGTTCAGTTCATCATTTCGGTGGGGCCCTTTGTTGTGCCGGTTAGAGGTCGTCTAGCAGAGCCGAGGTATGCGCTCCAACACCCAGACGCCTTGCATCCCACAGGTCAATAGCAGTGTCGACATCTCTGCGTGCGCGGGTAAGGAGTGCATTGAGCTCATGGTTTTCACTCACGATTTCCGTGTAGCCCGCTTGCGCATGCTTCGCGTGTGATCGATTCCCGAATTTGGGCGTGCATGTTGAAGCGTCATGGGACAACAGCATCGTGGTCCCCACGCCCTGTGAATCAGAAACGAAACTGTGTTCTTGGGTTGAGGCGAGCTCAAGCACTGCGCTCATCGCTGAGGCACTCAAACATGGCAGGTCACCGGTCACCACAACGCACGGTTGTGTGCCAAGAGTCGCTAGCCCGGTGGTGATGTCTTCATTGAGCCCCTCGGATGTGATCAGCATGAGTTCAATGGAGGAATCCAGGTGGTTGTGAAGCTGAGCATCATCGGTGACCACGAGCACTCGGTCAATTTCCGGGCAAGAAACCAGAGCCTGAAGCGCATCACCTAAAAAGGCCCGAGAGAACTCCGCCCGCCATGCTGCGTTGGTTTGAAGCCGAGATTTAGCGGAAATGCTGGCCTTGACGGGCACAATCGCTGACCACTGCATGCCGCTATCCAACCGCATGGGGGCATTAGTCTTGGCCAGTGTTCACCATCGGGTATCCAGGAGGCAGGCTATGAGCCGGGTTGCTGTGATGGGCTCAGGATCATGGGGAACTGTGTTTTCCACTGTGATGGCCGATGCTGGCAGTGATGTGGTTATTTGGACCCGGGATTTGGAAGTTGCCCGCCAAATCAATGAAGAACACTGCAATGAGGCTTACCACCCAGATTTGGTTCTGCCTGACGCGGTTCGGGCTACCACCGACCCCGCCGCTGCTCTCAATGGCGCAGACATCGTGGTAATTGCGTTGCCAGCACAAGTGTTGCGCGCCAATCTCGCCCAATGGCGAGCATTCATCCCAGCGCGAGCAATCCTGGTAAGCCTGATCAAGGGCGTTGAGCTTGGCACGATGAAGCGCATGAGCGAGGTCATTGCTGAAGAAACTGGAGCGGTCGCTGAACGCATCGCTGTGGTGTCTGGCCCAAACCTTGCTCGTGAGATTGCACAACGTCAGCCTTCTGCAACCACGGTCGCCTGTGTTGATGAGGCCAGCGCATTGCTTCTACAGGATGCGTGCACTACTGAATATTTCCGTCCGTATTGGACAACGGATGTCATTGGTACCGAAATTGGTGGGGCGATGAAAAACGTGATCGCCGTAGCCAATGGCATGGCGGTGGGCATGGGACTTGGTGAAAATTCACAGGCTTCCCTCATGACGCGCGGATTAGCCGAAATCGCTCGTTTAGGCGTTGCTCTCGGTGCAGATCCACTCACGTTTCAAGGGCTAGCTGGTGTTGGCGATCTTGTTGCGACCTGCCAATCGCCGTTATCGCGTAACCGAAGTTTTGGTGAAAGTTTAGGTCGAGGTAAGTCAGTTGAAGAAACCATCAAGGCAATGAAACAAACATGCGAGGCTTATAAGAGTTGCGAACCAATTCTTGCGTTGGCTCATGCGCATGGAGTTGACATGCCAATCACTGAACAGGTTGTCAATGTGCTTCACCATGGCGCATCGGTGCACACGATGGCTGCAGCGTTCATGGCACGTGATACCAAGCATGAACACGAAGGTGTTGTAGGAGCCAGCGAGTGACCAAGATCCGCGTAGCGGTCATCTTTGGTGGGCGTAGCAGTGAGCACAGTGTTTCCTGCGTGAGTGCCAGTGGCGTCATGCGGGCATTGGATCCCAAAAAGTATGACGTAACTGCAATTGGAATTTCACCTTCCGGGCGTTGGCTGAAGATGGATGCGCACGCTTCCTTTTCTATGGCAAAAGACGCGTTACCGCAGGTTCCTGAGAGCGGGGAATCATTAGTTCTTGGACCGGACTTTTCGGCTTTAAGTAGCGAACTTGCAGTCATTGATGTGGTGTTCCCAGTGCTGCATGGGCCTTGGGGTGAAGACGGAACTATTCAAGGACTCTTGGAATTAGCTGCCATTCCTTATGTGGGCTCAGGCGTACTTGCTTCAGCTGCAGGCATGGACAAGATCACGATGAAGATTTTGTTGGCGCATGCTGGCCTAGAGGTCGGAAAGTTTGTAGCGATCACCGATTACCAATGGCGTAATGATCGAGATGCATCCATTGCTGCAGTGAACGAACTTGGATATCCAGTGTTCGTGAAGCCTGCACGTGCCGGATCTTCACGCGGAATTTCCAAGGTGAAGAGTCAACTCGAGCTCGTGGCGGCCATTGAAGAAGCGCGTGTGCATGATCCACGCGTCATTGTTGAAGCTGGCGTCGAGCAAGCGCGCGAACTTGAATGCGGCGTGCTGTCGGGTGCGCAAGGAACGCTGAGCGCGAGCCGCGTTGCTGAAATTGTTGTTGGTGGAAAACATGAGTTTTATGACTTTGAAGCCAAATACCTTGAGGATTCAGCAGAACTGGTGGTGCCAGCAGTTCTTGACGTAGACACAGAGCGTGAACTTCAAGCGATGGCAATTCGAGCATTTGATGCCTTGGGTTGTGAAGGGCTTGCGCGCATAGATTTCTTCCTTGATGCGCAAAACACGTTGATTATTAATGAGGCCAACACCATGCCCGGCTTCACGCCAATTTCTATGTACCCACGAATGTGGCAAGCAAGTGGCATTGAATATGGCGATCTCATCGATACGTTGATCAATGATGCGCTTAGTCGCGGAACAGGCTTACGTTAGCTATGAGCAACGATGCAACGCTGGCAGAAGTCGGTGAATTCGGATTGATCGATCGAGTGACACTTGATCTCCCAGCAAATCCCGTGGTCTTGCTTGGCCCCGGAGACGATGCGGCAGTAGTGCAGGCGCACAGTGGCAGCGTCGTGGTGTCGACTGATGTCATGGTTGAAGGTCGTCACTTTCGTAAAGATTGGTCCACGCCTGTTGACGTTGGACGCAAGGCTGCTGCAGCGAGCCTTGCAGACATTGCGGCAATGGGTGCGATTCCGACAGGCGTCGTGGTTGCGTTTGCGGCACCAAGTGATCTGCCAACTGCGTGGGCACTTTCGTGTACTGCAGGGCTGCGTGCCGAAATCGAGGGTGCTGGAGCTGCTCTTGTTGGAGGAGATGTCACAAGCGCCGATGCGATCATGATCACGGTCACGGCAATGGGCGACCTTGAAGGTCGTGCTCCAATTGTGCGGTCGGGCGCAAAAGTCGGTGACACCATTGCCATTGCCGGCCGTATCGGTTGGGCTGCCGCTGGGCTTGCAGTGTTAAGCCGTGGTTTTCGTTCGCCCAAGAAACTTGTTGATGCACATCGCTATCCAATCCCACCGTATGCGGCAGGTCCGCTGGCGGCGAAGAACGGCGCAACAGCAATGGTCGATGTCAGTGATGGGCTCATCGCCGATGCGCGACACATTGCAGCGGCATCGGGTGTGGTGTTGGCAATTGATTCTTCGTTGATTGATGTGCCTGATGAGATTGCATCGGCGGCAAGTGCCTACAACATGGACCCCCGCGAATGGCTGCTTACTGGTGGTGATGATCACGCGCTGCTTGCAACGATCAAAAAAGGATCCAAAGTTCCAGCAGGTTTTGTGGCGATTGGTGTTGTTGAACCTGTCGGCACGCAGGGCGCCGGTGTCACAGTTGATGGACATTTTGTGACGTCAGCTGGTGGACATCAACATTTCACTTCCTAACGTATTGCTACACAAAACAAATCAACCCAGGTCAATGACCTGGGTTGATAAGAATGTGGGTGTTGCGATTAGCCGCGAACGACCTTGCCAGCTTTGAGGCAAGAAGTGCACACGTTTTGACGCTTCGGGGTCTTACCCACGAGCGTGCGTACACGCTGAATGTTTGGATTCCAGCGGCGCTTGGTGCGACGGTGTGAGTGAGAAATTGAATGCCCGAAGCTTGGGCCCTTGCCGCAGACGTCGCAGTTGGCAGCCACGGTGCACTCCTTCATAGTTGTAACTTGTCCACTCGCGCCGATCGCGCGAGCGAGTCCAAGCCTGGTGTTGGATGCTGCTAGTCCTACTTGCAGCCCACGTAGGTTACCTGAATCGGGGCAAGCAACCCAAATCAGGGTTCCATGGGGAGATAGAGGAGGCCAAAAGTGTCATATTCCGACACCAACATGCCCCTTGATCGGGTCCTTGGAGGCAAGTCTGCCGGTGCGCTGAAGAAGGCCTTCGGGATCACCACGGTAGGCGAGCTCATCAGTCATTACCCACGCCGCTATGCCGCCCGCGGGGAACTGACCGACATGAACACCCTGATTGATGGGGAAGCGGTCACCATTTTGGCTGAAGTGGTCAGCGTGACCACGCGCCCCATGCAGCAGCGCCGGGGCACCATCGTGGAAGTTGTGATTTCTGATGGTCAGACCAAGCTCTCCTTGACGTTCTTCAATCAGCGATGGCGCGAAGGCATGTTTCGACCAGGCAGGCGAGGCCTGTTTGCTGGTGAAGTTTCCTCGTATCGAGGCAAGCGCCAGTTGGCTCATCCCACATTTGAATTCTTTCCAGAAGATGTAGACGAGGATCCAGAGCGGATCGCCATGTTCGCTGGAGCATTCATTCCCGTGTATCCGGCCACCGCAACGGTGTCATCCCTGCAAATCGCTCGAGCAATGAGCGTGGTGCTCGACACGCTGGGCGAACTTCCTGATCCACTTCCAGCGTCAGTCGTTGCTGACCTTGGTCTGCTGGATCATCGCTCTGCAGTGCTCGCAATCCACCGGCCGACCTCGGATGAGGAAATCCAAGAAGCCAGACGTCGGTTGAAATTTGAAGAAGCCTTCCTCTTGCAAACACTCCTGGCCCAGCGTCGTGCTGAAATTGCTCATCTGCCAGCGAGAGCTCGCATTACGCGCGATGGACCATTGATTCAAGAGTTTGAAGCGCGGTTGCCGTTTACCCTGACGCCAGGGCAACTCGCAGTGGGTGAAGACATCGCTCGCGATCTTGCCGGCGATCATCCAATGCATCGCTTGTTACAAGGTGATGTCGGTAGCGGCAAAACGTTGGTGGCACTGCGTGCGATGTTAAGTGTGGTTGATTCAGGTGGGCAGGCGGCTCTCCTTGCACCTACTGAGGTGTTAGCAGCCCAGCATTTTCGATCGATCAAGAATTTGCTCGGTGAAATGGCAGAAGGCGGCATGCTCGGTGGCCATGAGCGGGGCACGCAAGTTGCATTAGTGACCGGTTCAATGAAGGTTGCCCAACGTCGCAAGGATCTCCTCAACATCATTTCGGGTGATGCGGGAATCGTTGTGGGCACGCATGCACTCTTAACGGACACCGTGCAATTCCGAGATCTTGGGCTCGTCGTAGTTGACGAGCAACATCGCTTTGGTGTTGAACAGCGTGCAGCGTTATCGTCAAAAGCCGTTGATGGAACCCGACCGCATGTATTGGTCATGACTGCAACACCAATTCCGCGCACGGTGGCGATGACAGTGTTTGGTGACCTCGACATTTCAACACTTGAAGGTCTTCCAGAGGGTCGTGCTGGAGTCACCACGCATGTGGTGCCTATGAAAGAAAAGCCTGCTCACGTGGATCGTGCATGGGAACGGGTGCGCGAGGAAGTTGCCGCAGGGCATCGGGTCTTTATCGTGTGTCCTCGCATTGGCGATGACGGCGCAGATGAAGATTTCCTTGAAATTGAAGTCGATGCGACACAAACCGATGCAAAAACTGCGTTGGCATCAGTCTTAGACACTGCAGAGATACTTGCGTCAGGTCCGTTAGCAGGATTACGCATCGGGATCCTGCATGGGCGAATGTCACCAGATGAAAAGGATGCAGCGATGTCTGCTTTTGCATCAGCACAGGCTGAACCAGGGCTAGATGTTCTTGTCTCAACAACAGTCATTGAAGTCGGCGTTGACGTCCCAAGCGCCACAGTGATGGTTGTTCTTGATGCTGACCGATTCGGCATTTCTCAATTGCACCAATTGCGCGGGCGTGTTGGCCGAGGATCCCTGCCCGGGCTGTGTTTGTTAATGACCAATGCCCCCGTCGGTTCGCCTGCACGTAAACGCTTAGACGCTGTGGCTTCAACGACTGATGGTTTTGAATTGGCGCGTTTAGATCTTGAACAACGTCGCGAAGGCGATGTGCTTGGCGCCTCGCAGTCTGGCCATCGCAGTTCCTTGAAGTTGCTTCAAGTGGTTTCTGATGTTGACGTCATTGAACTTGCAAGGCAAGCGGCTACACGGCTTGTTGACCAAGATCCTGATTTAGTTGCCTATCCCGCCTTGCAAGCAGCGCTCATTGAATTGGTTGCACAGGACCAAGCGGAATTTATGGAGAAGGCATGACGCGCATCATTGCTGGTTTGGCCAAAGGTAGGCGGCTGTCAGTTCCCGCCAAGGGGACACGGCCAACGTCAGATCGCGTACGAGAGTCGTTGTTCAACTCATTGAATAGTGAGTTATTGGCGAACGACGAATTGTGGAGTTCTATAGCGGTGCTGGACTTATATGCGGGAACAGGCGCATTGGGTATTGAGGCGGCAAGCCGAGGAGCGCACACAGTGCTGCTTGTTGAAAAGAATCGTGCCGCGGCAGATGTCATTCGCCGCAATATTGAGCATGTTGCTCTGCCTTCGGTTTCGTTACTCGCAGCCGGTGTGAACGATCTATTGCACAGAAACCCGCCAGTCTCATTCAATTTGGTATTTGCAGATCCGCCGTATGACGTTTCGGCCACCTCAATTGCCAAGTTGTTGAGTGATCTTGCCGGGTCCGGCTGGATCGCGCGGGATGCGCTCGTCGTGGTTGAGCGGCCCAGCTCTGACCAGGCCGAACCATTTCCTGAAGGTTGGTTCGATTTATCGCAACGCAGGTATGGCGACACTACTCTTTGGTACGGTCGCTCTACTTCCACGAATGGAGAATGAGCGGTGCGTAGAGCAGTTTGCCCAGGGTCGTTTGATCCCGTGACCAATGGGCACCTTGATGTGTTCGCACGTGCTTCAAAATTGGCTGACGAAGTGGTGATCGTGGTTGCCATCAACAAGAACAAAAGTGGCACCTTCACCATCGATGAACGCATGGAGATGTTGCGTGAGGTTGTAGCGCCGTACCCCAATATTCGCGTTGATTCGTTCATGGGGCTGCTCGTGGATTACTGCAAGGCCAATGATGTGCAAGCCATTGTGAAGGGCCTGCGAGCAGTAACTGACTTCGATTACGAACTTCAGATGGCTCAAATGAATTATCGGCTGACAGAAATTGAAACCCTGTTCGTATCCACGAATCCTGTTTACAGCTACCTCTCCTCAAGTTTGATCAAGGAAGTCGCTACCTATGGAGGCGACATCAATGGGCTCCTGCCAGGTTCAGTTCAAGAACGCCTCCTGACGCGCATTGCCGAGAACAAGAAATAACGGGAGTTTTCGCCACTTCGTGAGACGGTAGGTGCTGAACACAGCAGGTGAGGTGCCCTTGGGCAACTGTTGTGCGTATGTGTAGGGAGTGGTCGTGGATCTGCAGGACCGGTTAGAAGAACTCGCCGTTGTCATTGAAGATGCCAAAGCCATGCCACTTTCGGCATCTTGCATCGTGAATCGTCAGCAAGTGCTCGACCTCATTGAAGAGGTTCGTCAGCTCCTGCCTGAGTCGGTCTATCGCGCCGATGAGCTCCTTGCTGATCGTGAAGCTGTTGTTCAAGACGGACGCCGCGAGGCTGATCGCATCCTTGAGCGTGCTCGTGGCGAAGCTGATCGCATGGTCGCTGAGCACGAGGTGTACCTGGCTGCCGTGGCTGAAGCTGAGGCAATCCGCGGAGCAGTAGATGAAGAAACAGCAACGATGCGTCGGGAAACTGACGATTACATCGATGCCAAGCTGGCCACCTTCGAAATCACCCTCCAAAAGACACTCCAAACTGTGGATCGGGGTCGTGAACGCCTTCGCGGCCAGATGTATCAAGAACTGGCACCTGAGGCCCAAGTCGAGGCCGACTTCGGTGGTGGCTTCTACGACGACCAGCAGTAACGCCGCTCAACTCCACCGAACTTGGGGCAATGGGGCCCGACCGGGTACTCTTGCCCGTCAGCCTCTCGCGAGGCCCTGATGGTCAACGGCAACCAAGCCGCTGATTAATCCCAAAAGGGGAGCAGTGACCAGCCTGGATCCACGCAGTGCGCTTGTGCTCGACACGCACGCACTCGGTCTGCAACGCAGGCCTGGATCAATGGTCGAGTTCACCCGGACGGTTCCCGCACCTGGGGATATGGGCGTTGCGATGGCCAAGGTCACGCCAGATTCACCGATCGAGATGGACCTTCGTCTCGAAGCAGTGATGGAAGGCGTCTTGGTGAGCGGTGAGGTGGAGCTAGAAATTAGCGCGGAATGCTCGCGTTGTCTGGATCCACTGACCTGGGAGGAAGCGGTCGACATCAGCGAGCTGTTCGCCTATCCCGCCACGGATTCCCGGGGCGCGGTTGTCGAGGAGCCCGAGGGTGACGAGGATCCGTTGCCAACGCTCGATGGAGATTTAATCGATCTCGAGCCGACGTTGCGGGACTCTGTGGTGTTAGCGCTGCCGATGGCGCCGCTGTGCTCGGAGAGTTGTGCAGGTTTGTGTTCCGAATGTGGAATCAAGCTTGACGATCATCCAGGCCATGAGCACCAAGCCGTTGATCCACGATGGTCGGCTCTTGCCGGCCTCGTAGACCCACAAGAGGGCTAGCCGACCGCCGGTGCCCGTAAGAGAACGTAACAACCGAAAGAGGAAAGACCGTGCCAGTACCAAAGCGCAAGACTTCGCGAGCCAACACCCGTCACCGTCGTTCACAGTGGAAAACCACTGTTCCCAACCTCGTGACCTGCACACGCTGCCAGTCAAAGCGTCTTGCACACACTGCATGCCCAACATGTGGCACGTACGCCAAGCGCCGCGTCCTGGACGTCTAATACCCACATGACCACAGTTGCCCTAGATCTCCTTGGCGGAGATGGGGCTCCTGGAGTCGTTGCGGATGCGGCAGCCACGCTGCTGTCCAATGCCGCAAATACAGGCCTTCGGCTTGTCCTTGTAGGTCCTGTCGATCTGGCGCGCGATCAATTAAATGCGCGCGGTGTCGACGTCAATCGCGTGACTCTGCTGCCTGCCACCTGCGGGGTCAGCATGGATGCAAGTCCACTTGAAGTAGTGCGTGAAGACGCGCAACGCGAGAGTGCGGAGACCACTGTTGTGGTGGCTGCCCGAGCGGTCCGCGATGGCATCGCTGACGCTTGGGTTTCGGTTGGTCACACCGGAGCGTCCGTTGCTTCCGCGGTTTTGACTCTCGGACGAATTCAAGGGATGCAACGTCCAGCCCTTGCAGTTCTCGTTCCTGCTTTAGCGTCCCCGGTAGTGCTCCTTGATGTTGGAGCAACCACCACCGGTTCCGTTGGAGCCCTTGAACAGTTCTCTATCGCTGGTCATGCCTTTGCTGTTGCTGTAGGTATTGAGCATCCACGCGTTGGTCTGCTGACTATCGGTTCAGAATCTGGCAAAGGTGACGAGCTACGCGTTGAAACAGATGCGCATCTTGCATCGATATTGCCAGCCCACGGATTGACCTATGTCGGCCCTGTTGAAGGTTTTGATGTCACGCGCGGAAATCGCGCTGAAGTCATCGTCACTGATGGGTTCACTGGAAATATCGTGCTGAAGAGTATTGAAGGTGCTGCCGCATGGGCTGCACACCAAATCGGTGTTGCGTACGGTGATTCAGGGCCAGCTCGCGGAGTGATTAGATCCGCTGCCGCAGGTGACTTTGCCGGCGGACTCCTGCTGGGAGTTGAAGGTGTCACCGTTGTTGGACACGGAGCTGGTACAGCGGCCCAAGTTATTGGTTGTGTTGAACTTGCGCGTCGCGCAGTAGAGCATGACCTTATTGGCAACATTCGCACTGCAATGGCAGATCTGTAATGCTTATCGCAGTACAAGAAGCGTTTAATCGCGTGTTTGGCAGAGACGTGTTACTGCGTGCAGATACGCCACTTTCATCATTAGGTAACTGGAACGATTACGCACCTCTCATCGCAATGGCCTTGAAAGAATCAACAGGTGTTGCTCTCACCGATCCGCAGTTGAGCGCATCGACCACGGTAGGCGAACTTGTTTCAGTCCTGGGGGAGAGTGCGGTATGAGTGAGGCCATTTCAATTGAGCGCAAAGAACAGTTAGCGAATTTGCGGGAAGAGCTTGGCGTCAACGTCTCTGATGAACTCTTGCATCTTGCGTTGATTCACCGTTCTTATGCTTATGAACAAGGCGGTATTCCACACAATGAACGCTTGGAATTCCTCGGCGACTCAGTGTTAGGAATCGTTGTCACTGATGAGTTGTACCGACGATTCCCTGATCTGGCGGAAGGTCAGCTCGCAAAAATTCGTGCTGCTGTTGTCAATGCTCGCGCTTTGGCCGATGTTGCTCGTGCGATCGGTTTGGGATCGTTCATTTTGTTAGGTCGAGGTGAAGTCACAACAGGCGGTGATGACAAGTCATCAATCCTTGCCGACAGCATGGAAGCCGTTATTGGCGCGATGTACCTGACTCAAGGTCTCGATGGCGCAGGTAATTTCGTTCATCGCATCTTTGATCCTTTGATCACTGCGTCAGCGGATCTAGGTGCGGGACTTGATTGGAAAACTTCGCTGCAAGAAGCGGCTGCAGCAGCTGATCAAGGATTGCCGGAGTATCTCGTTGAAGACTCAGGGCCCGACCATGAAAAAGAATTTGCAGCTCGTGTGATCGTTGGCGGTCAGGTTCTGGGAACCGGTGTTGGGCGCTCAAAAAAGATTGCTGAACAGCAGGCAGCAGAAGCGGCCTATCGCGCGCTCGTTCATCATGCCTGAGCTACCCGAGGTCGAAGTTGTTCGACGAGGCGTTGATTCATGGGCCACGCAACGTGAAATTTCCGGCGTTGAGGTGTTGCATCCGCGTGCGGTGCGTAGGCAGGTCGATGAGTTAGCTGGTGAACTCATTGGTCAAAGTTTTCGTTGTGCTTCGCGACGCGGTAAATATTTGTGGCTGCCCCTGCTGGGAGAGCCAACGGCGCTGGTCGTGCATTTGGGGATGAGTGGGCAACTATTGATGCAGCCAGCGACAGCTCAATCAGAAAAGCACATGCGCGTGCGCATCACTTTTGCCGACGAGGGTCCGCAGTTGCGTTTTGTTGACCAGCGCACCTTTGGCGGCATGCACACCGATGCTTTGGTGCCGGACTCAGGCGGAGGCAACGTTCCTGTTCAGGTTGCGCATATAGCTCGTGATCCGCTTGACCCTGATTTTGATCATGACGGCGTTGTGAGTGCGATCCGACGCAAGGACATTGCCATCAAGCGGGTGCTGCTGGACCAAGCGTTGGTTTCTGGGATTGGCAATATTTATGCCGACGAGGCCCTCTGGAGGGCCAAAATCCACGGAACGACACTGGCCAGCAGCCTGTCCAAGGCCAAGCTCACCCACCTGCTGGATCAGGCCACGGAGGTGATGAAGCAGGCCTTGGCGCAGGGCGGCACCAGTTTTGACTCCCTTTATGTAAACGTCAATGGTGAATCGGGCTACTTCAGTCGTGCCTTGAATGCCTACGGCCAAGAGGGATTCCCGTGCCCACGCTGCGCAGCCTCAATCGTGAGGGAAAAATTTATGAACCGGTCGAGCTTTTCTTGCCCGAGGTGTCAGCGACCAACCAAGGTAGCCGAGCGGTAGAGTCACCTCACTGTCAATGGCGCACTTCCCCCGCCCCAGCGACCCGGAGAATTGTGCATCTCAAGAGCATGACCCTGAAGGGCTTCAAGTCCTTCGCGTCTTCCACAACCATGCATTTCGAGCCTGGCGTCACCTGTGTGGTGGGTCCAAACGGCTCAGGCAAGTCCAATGTGGTCGATGCCTTGGCTTGGGTCATGGGTGAGCAGGGTGCCAAGAGTCTTCGTGGCGGCAAGATGGAAGACGTCATCTTCTCCGGAACTGCCGGCCGTGCTCCGCTTGGGCGTGCTGAGGTTTCCTTGACGATCGATAACTCAGATGGCGCTTTGCCTATTGATTACACCGAAGTCACGATCGCGCGAACCCTGTTCCGCAACGGCGGTTCTGAATACTCCATCAATGGTGCTCCATGCCGCTTGCTTGATGTCCAAGAGCTCCTGAGTGACTCAGGTATTGGTCGCGAAATGCACGTCATTGTTGGTCAAGGCCAGCTCGACACCGTGCTGCGTGCCACCCCTGAAGAACGTCGCGGTCTTATTGAAGAAGCTGCAGGTGTGCTGAAGCACCGCCGCCGCAAGGAAAAAGCGTTGCGCAAGTTGGATTCCATGGAAGCCAATCTCACGCGTTTGAATGACCTCACCACCGAGTTGCGCCGTCAGTTGAAGCCACTTGGCCGTCAGGCGGAAGTTGCTCGTCGCGCAGTCGTGATTCAAACGGACGCACGCGATGCTCGGTTGCGTTTGATGGCAGATGACCTTGTGCAAATGCGTCAAGCCCTTGCTGCTGAAGTCGCGGATGAGTCAGCTTTGCGTTCGCGTCAAAATGAAGTCGAAACAGCGTTGGCTTCTTTGCGCGAAAAAGAAACCACAACTGAGGCGCAAACTCTTGAGCAGGCACCACGCTTAGAAGCGGCCCAGGAAACCTGGTTCTCGCTGAGCGGATTGCGTGAACGCTTCGTAGGTTTAGTGCAACTCAGTACTGAGCGCGTGCGTAACTTGCAGCCAGAAGCTGAGGATGAAAACCCGGGGCGCGATCCAGAGCAACTCGATGCTGAAGCTCGTAGCCTTCGTGCAAAAGAATTCGAACTAAGCCGTGAAGTTGAAGCTTCCCGCGATGGTCTTTCGGGTGCCACAGCAGCTCGTCAGCAGGCAGAAGAAGCTTTCACAGCAGAAGAGCGTCGCGTTGCCGCTGTACAAAAGGCAGCAGCAGAACGCCGCGAGGCTCTGGTTCGTCTTACTGGACAAGTTCATGCGGCAGCTTCTCGAGTTGAAGCACGTACCCACGAACTCGAACGCCTACGAGAATCAATTCGTGAAGCGACATCACGTGGAGAAAAGGCTCAGGCCGACTTCCAGGCTATTGAGGTGCAGGTTGCTGGGCTTGATGAAGGTGAAGTTGGCCTCGATGAACATCATGATCGCGCTGAGGCGGCACTTATTGCTGCCGATGCAGAAGTGGAGCGTTTGCGTGGCATCGAATCGACCAGTGAGCGTGAACGCGCTGCCCTGAGCGCTCGTCTCGAAGCATTGTCAATGTCCTTGACTCGTAAAGATGCAGGTGGAGCACTTGTTGCCGCTGCCGATCAAGTTCCTGGATTTGTCGGCCCACTGGCCAAGCAACTTCAGATCGAACATGGGGCAGAAGCAGCGGTAGCCGCAGTGCTGGGCGACCTTGCTGATGCTGTTGTGGTTCGTGGAGTTCAAGCAGCAGTGAGTTCTTTGGTGTTGTTGAAGCAACAAGACGCTGGTCGTGCAGCTCTCGTTGTTGCCAATGATGGATTCAACGCGCCTGCGTCGGATCGAAACGTCGCTCCTGCAGGAGTGTGGCTTCGTGATCGTGTTCGTTGTGATGAAGCGCTGACCTCTGTTGTTGATCGCTTATTAGTTGGCGCAGTTCTTGTTGAATCAGTTGATATCGCTGCGGAGCAATCGCAACAACATTCAGATTTGGTGTTTGTCACACCTGCTGGCGATGTGTTCTCGCGTGACGTTGTCCATGGTGGCTCACAGAGCACGTTGAGTTTGTTGGAAGTCCAGGCTGCTTACGACGAAACTGATGCGGCGCTTCAGCAGGCAGTTCATAGTGCTGAACGCGCGCGATTCGACATGGTTGCAGCCAAGCAGGTTCAAGAAACCGCTGCTGCTGCAGTTGAGCAGGCACTGAGTGGATTGCACGAATCAGATGCTCGCATGGCAGCAGTTGCTGAACAGTTGGGTCAGTTGGGTCAGGTTGCGCGTGCTGCTGGCGCTGAAGCTGATCGGCTTACTGCAACCTTGACCGCTGCTGAAGTAGCCCACGGCACCGATGTAACTAACCATGAGCAATTGCAACAGCGGTTGGCTGCAGCCCAAGAAGAACCTGAAGTCGAAGTTGGCGACGATCAGCGTGAAGTCTTTGCGGAGGCAGCCAAGGCGGCTCGCCAAGCCGAGGTGGATGCACGGTTGTCATTGCGTACAGGTGAAGAGCGAGTAACAGCCGTTGGTATTCGTGCTGAGCAGTTAGAGCGCGCAGCAAATGCTGAACGGGAAGCGCGAGTGGCAGCAATACAGCGCCGTGAACAACGTGCGCGCGATCTTGTGACTGCTCAAGCAGTGCTGAGCGGGGCGAAAGCTGCGCTCTCACGTATTGAGAGTTCAGTTGCTCAAGCAAGCGCAGACCGCGCTCTGGCTGAGAAGCAGCGCAAGGAACGCGATGAATCATTGGTAGGAGTTCGCGCCAAAATTCGCGAACTCGCTGCAGAGTTTGATCTCCTCAAGGATTCGGTCCATCGCGATGAGGTCGCGCGTGCTGAACAACGCATGCGTATTGAGCAAGTGGTTGATCGTGCGATGGAAGAATTTGGCATTGAAGCCGATGTGCTCACTGCTGAATATGGTCCAGATCAGATGGTTCCACCGAGCTTGGTTGTTCCCGGCGATGAAGTTCCCGAGGATGCTCCTGAGCCACAGCCATACCCATTCGTTCGCGTTGAACAAGAAAAGAGACTCAAAGAAGCTGAGCGCGGCTTGGCCTTATTGGGCAAGGTCAACCCACTTGCGCTTGAAGAGTTCAACGCGATGGAAGAGCGTCATCGTTTCCTCTCTGAGCAGCTCGATGACTTGCGCCGCACACGCGATGACCTCTTGGACATCGTCAAAGAGGTTGATGCTCGAGTTGAGCAGGTCTTTACCGAGGCGTACACCGAAATTGAACGCGAATTCGAAGGTGTCTTTAGTCGCCTATTCCCCGGCGGCGAAGGCCGCTTGATTCTCACGGATCCAAGCAACATGCTCACCACGGGTGTGGATGTGGAAGCACGCCCACCTGGCAAGAAGGTGAAGCGCTTGTCGCTGCTCTCAGGTGGTGAACGCTCGCTAACCGCAGTCGCGTTCTTGGTGGCACTGTTCAAGGCTCGCCCCTCACCGTTCTATGTGCTTGACGAAGTTGAAGCAGCGCTCGACGATGTCAACCTTGGTCGCTTGATCGACATCATTGAAGAACTGCGCGATAGTTCGCAGCTCATCGTCATTACTCACCAAAAGCGCACGATGGAAATCGCGGACGCGCTCTACGGCGTCTCGATGCGTGGCGATGGTGTGACACAGGTGATTGGCCAACGTTTGCGTGAGTCTGCAACTGCATCATGAGTGCTCAAGTCTGGATCGCGTTAGCGGTCATCGTTGTTCTGATTGCGGTAGTCGGCATCTTTGTTGCTCGCAAGAATTCGACCCACAAGCAGCAACCTCGTCCAGGAATCGATTACGCACCTGGTGTTGGTGATGATGATTCAATTCCCCGGGATACACCTCGTCAAACAATTGATCAGATCGTCATTTCTGATGCACTAAATGTTGTTCCTGACCTTGTCGTTGAAACGCAAGCTCCAGCAAATGAAGAAGCCGTACTTGGGTTTGAAATCCCAGATTCTGCGGTCGGTCGCATGCATCGTCTGCGCGCACGCCTTGCTCGCTCCAATAACGCAATTGGTAAAGGCCTTCTTGGCTTACTCGGCCGCGATAATCTCGATGCAGACACCTGGGACGAAATCGAAGAGACGCTGCTGGCTGCGGATCTTGGCGTTGCACCCACGATGGAACTGTTGGAAACTTTGCGTACAGCAGTGCAAGTGGAGGGTCATCCTTCCCAAGAGCGACTCACTGAATTGCTACGTACAAGTCTGCTTGAGCTGGTCAATCCAAATCTCGATCGCACCCTGAACACCAAGGTGGAAGGTCGGCCAGCGGTGGTTCTGGTTGTTGGCGTGAATGGAACCGGCAAGACCACCACCACCGGCAAGTTAGCGCGTTTGCTCATTGCTGAGGATCAAACGGTATTGTTGGCTGCAGCCGATACCTTCCGCGCTGCAGCAGCTGAGCAGTTGCAAACTTGGGGTGATCTTGTGGGTGCTCCTGTCGTGCGTGGACCTGAAGGGGGAGATCCGGCCGCAGTGGCTTTTGATGCGGTTACGACAGCCATAGAAGCCGAGCTCGACACCGCAGTGATCGATACTGCAGGTCGATTGCATACTAAAACTGGCCTGATGGATGAACTTGGCAAGGTGAAGCGAGTCATCGAAAAGCAATCGCCTGTTGACGAAGTATTATTAGTACTCGATGCAACCACTGGCCAAAATGGTTTGGTTCAAGCGCGGGTATTTGCTGAAGTGGTTGATGTCACTGGGGTTGTGTTGACCAAATTGGATGGCACCGCTCGAGGTGGAATTGTGGTCGCGGTGCAGCGCGAACTCGGAGTACCGGTCAAGTTGGTTGGTCTGGGCGAAGGCCCTGATGACCTAGCCCCCTTTGACGCGGTTGAGTTTGTGGAGGCGATTATTCATGGGTAAGACCGGAGCAGCAGTACGCCCAGCCGGTCGTGAACGGCTGCTGATAGCAACAGAAGCCTGCCTCAACGCGGGCAATGAGGTGCGCATCGCCGATATTTGCAAGGAAGCCGATGTCAGCGCGGCGCTCATTTACAAATACTTCATCGATCGTGAAGATTTGGTTGCGGAAGCGTATGCGCGTATCTTTAAAGGTCTGGTTGCAACTGACCTAGCCGCGATTGCACACTTTCCTACAGATCTTGAGTTGTTACGAATTGCAATTCGAGAGCAAGCCAAAGATATTTTTAGTGCGGAACGCGACCAAGTACGTTGGGCGCGTCTGGAAGCACTTGCACACGCTCGGATGAATCCAGGTATCGCGGAACGCATTGATCAAGCCCGCTATGAATTGGTTACTGCGATGGCCGAAGCAATTTTGAATTTTGATGGTGTGGTACTTAACCGTAAGGAAGCCGAGACGCTCGGCGTTATCGCTCTAGGCATGATTTTGGGTGCAACAGCTATGTCCCCTGAGCAGATGGACGATGATCAGCGGCACCGCTTGGCTGATATGTGGTCGACGATGGTGTATTCCACGCTTGCAAATACTCGCGTTTGAGCCAGATTCTTCAATTCGTTAACACAGACGTTACTTAAGTCGTGATTTCGTGACGCGACGGTAATCATTCGCGCCACTCCGGGAAACCTCTGCACGTCAGTCTGCTCCTTGTCGACATACGCGACCGGCCACATTCCGTGGTTCGAAAGGAGACTGGAAATGAAATCGGCGTTAGATACAGGCAACACCGCCTGGCTGCTGACCTCAGCGGCTTTGGTGTTGTTAATGATCCCCGGCCTCGCTTTCTTTTATGGAGGCATGGTTCGGCAAAAGTCAGTGCTGAACATGCTCATGATGGTCATGGGCGCGTTGTTCATCGTTGGCGTCCTATGGACATTCTTTGGTTACGGCATGGCATTCGGTACGGATGCGGCTGGTACCACGGATAACGAGTGGCTAGGCAACGTCTCTGACAACATTGGGTTGACGTCACTCATCACTGATAACCCAGAAGCGACCTATCCCGCGATGGCGTTCGTAGCCTTCCAAGCGATGTTCGCATGCATCACTGTTGGTCTGATCGCTGGCGCAATTGCAGACCGCGCTCGTTTTTGGCCTTGGATGCTCTTTGCTGCACTTTGGGCAACACTCGTGTACTTCCCAGTAGCTCACTGGGTTTGGGCATCAAGTGGCTGGATCTTCAAGCTTGGCGTGATCGACTTCGCCGGTGGCACCGCGGTGCACATCAACGCAGGAGCTGCGGCACTTGCTCTTGCAATCGTCTTGGGTCGCCGAATCGGTTGGCCAAAGCAGCCAATGAAGCCTCATAACCTCACATTGGTAATGATCGGTGCAGGCCTGCTTTGGTTCGGTTGGTTTGGATTCAACGCAGGATCAGCACTCGCAGCGAACAACACTTCAGCAGTGGTGTTCTACAACACCTTCATCGCAACGTGCGCAGCAGCCATTGGCTGGTTGGTTGTTGAAAAGATTCGTGACGGACACGCAACTTCACTTGGTGCCGCATCAGGCATCGTTGCAGGCTTGGTTGCAATCACTCCTGCTTGTTCAGCGGTAACCCCGATCGGTGCAATCATCATCGGCATCATCGCCGGCGTTGTGTGTGCTTTGGCGGTTGGCTTGAAGTACCTCTTCAAGTTCGATGACTCGCTCGACGTAGTCGGAGTCCACCTTGTTGGTGGCATTGTTGGAACACTGCTTATTGGGTTCCTGGCCACCGACGCAGCTCCAGCAGCAGTCAATGGCTTGTTCTACGGCGGCGGAGCTGACCAGCTCGGCAAGCAGGCGGTTGGTGCGTTCGCAGTACTTGCCTACTCACTCATCGTGGCATTCATCCTCGGTTACGCAATTAAGTTCACCCTGGGCTTCCGCGTCACAGAAGAAGATGAAATCACGGGCGTTGACTTGGCAGAACATGCTGAATCGGCATACGAGTTCGGCGATAGCGGCGGTGGCGGTGTCTTTGCGGGCATGGGTCATGGTCACTTGGCAGCACGCGGTGAGGAGAACTAATCATGAAGCTCATTACAGCGATCATCAAGCCGTTCAAGCTTGAAGATGTAAAAGTCGCACTCGAAGCAGCCGGGATCCACGGCCTCACAGTCTCAGAGGCAAGTGGGTTTGGTCGCCAGCGTGGTCACACCGAGGTTTACCGCGGTGCGGAATACACCGTCGACCTCGTTCCAAAGGTCCGCATTGAAGTCGTTGTTGACGATGCTGATGCAGACCGAGTGGTCGATGCCATTGTTGGCGCAGCGCAAACTGGACGTATTGGTGACGGCAAGGTCTGGGTTTCCTCAGTCGAGTCCGTTGTGCGAGTACGTACCGGCGAACGCGGCGCGGACGCTCTGTAATTCAATAGGCAAATGAAAAACGCCGATGAACCATTCAATAGCGAAGAGTTCATCAGTGCACGAAATGCCATCGTGCGACGCCCTGGGCCATTTGGTCCAGGGCGTCGCACGGAATTAACTGATCTCACAGACTCTTGGCTAGCAGAAGTTTTTTCCGCTTCACACCCGCTCGCTGACGGTGTGTGTTTAGTGGCTGTAGGTGGCCACGGACGTAAAGATCTTGCTCCGGGCTCTGATTTGGATTTGGTGCTCTTGCATCGGATCGATCCCCGTCGAGCAGCAGCGATTGCACAAGAACTTTGGTATCCGATTTGGGATTCAGGTTTGTCTCTTGATCACAGTGTGCGCACGGTGGCAGAGGCCCGCAGGCTTGCAAGTGAAGACATCAAAGTAATTCTTGGACTCCTTGATATGCGCGTAGTTGCCGGGGACCCAGTCATCGCCGAGCAACTGAAGAAGGCGATTTATGCAGACTGGCGGGCAACGGCCGCTAAACGTGTTGGTGATCTACGAGCGCTCGTCGATCAACGCCGAGAACGGTTCGGTGAGTTGGCCAACATGCTTGAGCCAGACCTCAAAGAGGCGTATGGCGGCCTTCGAGAAGCAACAGTTCTACGCGCTCTTTCCGCATCATGGATTACCGATGTCACACAGATGCAGTGGCAAGAAGGAATTACGTTCCTTCAAGATGTACGTGATGCCTTGCACCAAGTCACGCAACGAAATAGTGATCGTTTGTTGTTGCAAGAACAAGATGCGGTTGCCGAAGTCATGGGGCTCAGTGATGCAGATGAGCTCTTGCGGCAGGTCTACACCGCTGCACGAATAATCGCGTATACATCGGATACCACCTGGCATCGAGTGCAGCGATTAACGATGCGTACGAGTCGACCTGGATTGCGAGTGTTCAAGAAGGGTAGTGCTGAGCGAGTTCCACTCACCGACGGTGTGGTCATTGAATCAGGTGAAGCCGTACTTGCAATCGAAGCGCGACCAGAAAAGGACCCAGGACTCCTCTTGCGAGCTGCTGCGGCTGCAGCACAGGCAGGCATACCTCTGGCGCCCCATGCAGTTTCACGTCTCGCACATGAAGGTCCGTTGCTGGCGTTGCCATGGAATCAATCAGCGCGTGATGACTTTCTTTCATTGCTTGGCGCAGGTTCGGCCACCTTGCCAGTGTGGGAAGCGCTCGATCAAGTTGATGCAATCAGTTCCCTGATTCCGGGCTGGAGCGTGCTTCGGTCAGCTCCGCAACGCAATGCCTTGCACAAATACACAGTAGATCGACACTTGGTTGAATGCGTGATTCAGGCAAGTGCGCTCACGCGCAAAGTTGATCGACCAGATCTCTTACTTTTGGCTGCTCTGTTTCATGATTTTGGTAAGGCGCGCGATGGTGACCACAGTGATGTGGGTGCGCAGCTAGTCCAAGGTGTATTGCAGGGTATGGGATTTCAATCAGATGACATAGCGATAGTGGTGACATTGGTACGGCATCACTTACTTCTTGCTGAAACAGCAACTCGGCGTGATCTTGATGATCCGGCAACCGTTGCATTCGTGACCGAACGAATCATGGATTCGCAGACTTTGGATCTTTTAGCGGCATTAACTGAAGCGGATTCAATTGCTACTGGGTCAGCGATGTGGAGCACGTGGCGACAAAGTTTGATCAAAGATCTCGTGAAACGCACGCATGCTGCGATTGCGGGTCGCCCGCTTCCGGAACAACCCCAACTGACAGATGACCAACGAATTGCAATCGATCAGCCAGGTGTTTGGGTTGTGATGAATGAAGTAGCCGATGGTCATGAGCTGACTTTGGTGGCACCTGATCGCATCGGTCTGTTAGCGACGGTTGCTGGCGTTCTCGCTGTTCATCAGCTTGAAGTACGGGCAGCCAAAGTGATGACCGTTGGCGATCGTGCCGTGCAGGTATGGAATGTGCACCCGATATTTGGTGAGTTACCTCAGATGGACCGACTCACAGAGCAGTTACGTAAAGCCATCGACGGAAAATTCGACATTGCCGAACGCCTACGCAAGCGCGATGAGGCATATCGACCAACAGTGCAAGCCGCCGCTCCTGTCGTGGACATAATCGAAAATGCCTCAGAGCACACCTCAATTCTTGAGGTGCGCGCACACGATGCCCCAGGCCTGTTGTACCGCGTTACTCGGGCAATAGCCTCTACGGATGCCGCCATTACGGGGGCGAGGGTTTCTACGCTGGGTTCTGACGCGGTTGACGTCTTTTTCCTCGTAGATCGCCAAGGAAATCCTCTGAGTGAGCAGCATGCGGCCGCGGTCAAGGTGACCGTGATGGGCGAATTGCTGCAGCCGTTACCCTGAGTCCTGTGTTTGGCAACCTATCTGACCGACTATCGGCGACTTTCAAAGGTCTGCGCGGTAAAGGTCGCCTATCTGAAGCTGATGTTGATGCAACCGTTCGCGAAATTCGCATTGCGCTGTTGGAAGCTGACGTCGCTCTTCCAGTCGTTCGTGAATTCTGTGCGTCTGTAAAAACCCGTGCACTTGAAGCATCCGCATCTGGCGCGCTAAACCCTGCGCAAGAAGTTGTCAAGATTGTTCACGAAGAGTTAGTGGCGATCCTTGGCGGTGAAACGCGAACGATTCGCTTCGCAAAGAATCCTCCAACCGTGATTTTGTTGGCTGGGCTTCAAGGTGCTGGCAAGACCACACTTGCTGGAAAATTAGCAGTGCAGTTAAAGCGTGAAGGCCACACGCCAATGTTGGTGGCCGCGGACTTGCAGCGGCCAAACGCCGTTGATCAGCTCAAGGTCATTGGGGAACGCGCGGGTGTTCCTGTGTTCGCACCCGAGCCGGGCAGTGGCGTAGGCGATCCGGTCAAAGTCACCCGTGACGCGCGAGTCTTCGCAGAACAAAAACTTCATGATGTAGTCATCGTTGACACCGCAGGCCGTCTGGCTATTGACGCTGAATTGATGGAGCAATTGCGTCAGGTGAAAGCTGCTGCTAATCCTGATGAAGTGTTGTTCGTCGTCGACGCAATGATCGGACAAGACGCAGTTCGCGTTGCGCAAGAGTTCATGAACAGTGTCGGCTTCGACGGAGTGGTGCTCACCAAGCTTGACGGTGATGCGCGCGGCGGTGCGGCTCTGTCAGTTAAGAACGTCACCGGTGCGCCAATCATGTTCGCCTCTACCGGCGAAAAACTTGAAGATTTTGAAACCTTCCATCCAGAGCGCATGGCAAGTCGCATTCTGGATATGGGAGACGTACTCACCCTTATTGAGCAAGCTGAACGCGCCTTTGATGCCGAGCAGACCGAGCGCATGGCTGCCAAGGTTGCCAAGGGGGAGAGCTTCACCCTTGACGATTTCCTTGAACAGATGCAGGCAGTCAAAAAGATGGGGTCGCTGGGCAAGGTTCTAGGCATGCTGCCGGGTATGGGCGAGATGAAGGCTCAACTCGATCAGGTCAACGATAAGGATCTCGATCGAGTCGCTGCGATCATTCAGTCGATGACGCCGGCAGAACGCCAGGATCCAAAGGTGCTCAATGGTTCGCGTCGAGCTCGCATTGCCAAAGGCTCTGGAACACAGGTCCATGAGGTCAACTCGTTGATGGAGCGATTTGCCCAAGCTCAAGTAATGATGAAGCAGATGGGCAAGGGCGGGATGCCAGCCATGCCAGGAATGCCAGGTTTTGGCATGGGCGGTGGCAAGAAGTCCAAAGGCAAAATGCCCAAGCAGCAAAAAGCAGCCAAGGGCGCCAAAGGTCGCAGCGGAAATCCTGCAAAGCGGGCTGGCTTGGGTCCTATTGAGGGCGATTCGGGCGAATTGACCCCACCAGATTTGGGATCGTTGCCACCAGAGCTGAAGAAGCTCCTAGGCCAGTAACTGCCCGTATGGGTAGCCGTGGTCGGGGTTGGGCCAAGGATCTGGCAGACTATGCCAGCACTTGTTGAACCGAGGGACCCTCTCAACCCAAGGCTCAGCAGTCCGCAAGGTTTTCGTTCACTGACGTGTCCCCACGCAGATGTGAACTTGTACCGCCTTACACAACAGGAGATAAGCCCGCCGTGGCCGTAAAGATCAAGTTGAAGCGCTTGGGTAAGACCCATGCACCGCAGTACCGCATTGTTGTTGCTGACTCACGCACCGCACGTAACGGTCGCGCAATCGAAGAGATCGGCATCTACCAGCCACTGCAAAACCCAAGCATCATTCAGGTGAAGAGTGAGCGTGTGCAGTACTGGCTCGGTGTTGGAGCACTTCCAACCCCAGCAGTAGAAGCCATCCTCAAGGTCACCGGTGACTGGCAGAAGTTCAAGGGCCTTCCAGGTAGCGAAGGAACCCTTCAGGTTGCTCCTCCAAAGGTCAACAAGCTTTCGGTGTACGAAGCCGCGGTTGCAGAAGCAGCGAACGAGCCAAAGCTCGTGAAGAAGCCAAAGTTGGAAACACCCGTTGAAGTTGTGGCTGAAGTAGTCACAGCTGAGGTTGTTGCAGAAGAGGCAGTCGCAGAGGCTGTAGTCGAAGCAGTTGTTGAGGCAGAAGTTGCTGAAACAACAGCTGAAGTTGTAGCTGAAGAAGTTGCTGCAGAAGAGACTTCGGCCTAATGCTCGAAGAGGCCTTAGGCCACCTCGTGCGTGGCATCGTTGATCATCCTGAGGATGTCAACGTTTCAGAAAAGTCCCAACGTCGCGGAACCACACTCAATGTAAGTGTGAATCCAGAAGACATGGGACGCGTCATTGGTCGTGGCGGTCGCACAGCAACCGCGCTTCGCAATGTCTTGGCTGCCCTCAATGGCGGCCGAGGTGTGCGTATCGACTTCCTCGACGTAGCTGAGCGCTAACTGACCATGCGCGTTGTTGTCGGACGCATCGGTAAGCCACACGGGATTCGCGGTCAAGTAACCGTTGAACCTCGTACTGACGAACCAGATCTGCGATTCGCTCCTGGCGCACAGTTTGTTATTGATGGACCGCTTCAACTCTTAACGGTTGAAGCGGTCCATTGGCATTCCGGCCGGTTGTTGATCAAGTTCGAAGGCATCCACGACCGAACGTGGGCTGAATCTCTGCGAAACACCTTGCTGGAAATCGATCGTGATCCAACAGAACTTCCTGAAGATCCCGATGAGTTTTATGACGATCAACTTGAGGGTTGCCAGGTTGAATTACTTGATGGCAGCGTCGTTGGATTAGTAACTGAAGTGGTGCACTTACCAAGCCAAGACATGTTGAGTGTCACGCGAGCAGACACTTCGGAAGTGTTGATTCCATTCATCGGGCAGTTTGTGCCGACAGTTGACGTGGTAGCAAAGCGCATCGTGGTAGATCCACCACCTGGATTACTTGAAGATCTCGAAACTGAAATCGCGAAGTAGTTATGCGTATCGACATTGTTTCAATTTTTCCTGAATACCTCGCTCCACTCAAACTTTCATTGATCGGCAAAGCAGTTGAGACGGGTCTCATCGATTTACGACTGCATGACCTGCGGGAGTGGACCAATGACCGTCATAACACGGTTGATGACACGCCCTATGGCGGTGGCCCGGGGATGGTGATGTTGGCCGAGCCTTGGGGATTGGCCCTGGATGAGATTCGCGCCACCGGCGAGGAGAATCCAAAGCTGGTAGTACCGACACCTTCGGGTGCACGGTTTACCCAACCGTTGGCGCAGAGCTGGAGCCAAGAGCCATGGTTAGTTTTTGCATGTGGTCGATACGAGGGCATTGATTCACGAGTGATGCAGCACTACGCAACTCGAGATGACTGGAATGGTGTTGCTGAAGTAACCATCGGTGACTACGTACTCGCCGGTGGTGAAGTTGCTGCGATGGTGATCGTTGAAGCAGTTGGGCGACTTATTCCAGGAGTGCTGGGAAATCAGATCAGTGCGCTCGACGATTCATTCTCGCTAACAGACGATGGCGCACTTGTCGAAGGTCCCGTTTTCACCAAACCCCAACAGTGGCGTGGAATTCAAGTACCTGAAGTCCTGATGAGTGGTCATCACGGAAAAATCGCCCATTGGCGCCGTGAACAAGCGCAGGCACGCACGGATGAAATGCGACCAGACCTTTAATCGATTGTGTTGTTCACCAAGGTCTGGGCTTGGCTTTGGATCGCAGAGAGATGTTCGGCCCCAAGAAATGATTCTGCGTAGATCTTGTACACATCTTCAGTGCCTGACGGTCGTGCAGCAAACCAGCCGTTCTCTGTCGTGACCTTGAGCCCGCCGATTGCTGCACCATTGCCTGGCGCATTTGTCAGAATGGAAGTGATTGCTTCACCTGCAAGCTCTGTCGCGGTGACATCGGTTGGTGCCAACTTGCCAAGGGTGGCTTTTTGTTCGCGAGTAGCAGGGGCATCGATGCGCTCATAGACCGGATTGCCAAATTGTTCAGTTAATTCCAGATAGCGCTGTGAAGGTGAAACGCCGGTGACAGCGAGCATTTCTGATGCGAGCAGTGCGGCAATAATTCCATCTTTGTCTGTGGTCCAAACGTCGCCATTTCGGCGCAGGAAGGATGCGCCAGCACTTTCTTCTCCTCCAAAGCCAAGGCTGCCGTCAACAAGTCCATCAACGAACCACTTAAATCCAACGGGTACTTCTAAGAGTGGCCGGCCAAGTGACGTTGCAACGCGATCAATCATGCTCGAGCTCACGACAGTTTTTCCGATACCAGAATTTGGTGACCAAGCATCGCGATGATTAAACAAATAGTCGATGCTCACTGCCAGGTAATGATTTGGATTCATCAGGCCATCAGGTGTGACAATGCCGTGTCGATCTGAATCGGCGTCGTTGCCTGTTGCAATGTCGAACTTCGAGCGATTATCAATAAGTGAAGCCATGGCATGTGGCGAGGAACAGTCCATGCGAATCTGCCCATCCCAATCCAAAGTCATAAACGACCACGTTGGGTCAACGTATGGATGCACAATGGTGATGTCGATGCCGTAAGTCGACGCAATGAGTGGCCAGTAATCAACGCTTGCGCCGCCGAGTGGATCAGCTGCAATGCGGATATTTGCTCCACGGATGGCATCCATGTCGATGACATTCTTGAGTTCGTTGACATACAACTCGCGATAGTTAATAAATCCAGTAGTAGAAGCAGCGATTGCTGATCGCACATGCATGGTTTTCACACCTTGCAACCCAGTAGCAAGGTAGGCATTAGCGCGGTTTTGGATGTCGGTGGTGATGTCAGAACCTGCAGGCCCGCCATGAGGTGGGTTGTATTTGAAGCCACCGTCCTTTGGAGGGTTATGTGATGGGGTGATCACGACGCCATCAGCTCGAGCGGGGTCATTGGCAGATAGCGCTTTGTTGTGCATCAGGATCGCCAAGGAAATAGCTGGCGTTGGGGTGTGACCCATTCCGGAATTGAATTCAGCATCTACCGTCACCTTCACGCCATTGGCGGCGAACACCCCAATAGCTGTCGACCATGCTGGAGCACTGAGGGCGTGAGGGTCACTGCCCATGTAGAGAGGGCCTGCGATGCCTTTGGTGGCTCGGTGGTCGCAAATAGCCTGGGCAATTGCAGCAATGTGGTCTTCATTGAATGACGAGGCCAAGGCGCTGCCGCGATGACCGGAGGTGCCAAAGGCGACTTGCTGGGATGGATCTGTGACATTGGGGTGCATCGTGTAATACGCCGTGATCAAATTGGGGATCAGGGCTAAGTCGCCGTTTTGGGCGATCTGACCAGCTCGTGGATGCAGGCTCATGGCATTCCCCTCAATGAGTGATGGGCCCTAGCCTTGCAAGGGGCCAAGCCGTGAGGCGAGTTGGGGTCTGGAGCCCAGTTGTGGCACACTTCTGGAGCCCACCGCGCCGGTGCTCTGCCACAGGGGACTCGGATGCATGGGTAGCAATTTCCTCTAACCCCACCGTGGGAGACCTGTGGCTCCTGCAGGAAGTGAATGATCATGAAGACGCTCGACATTGTTGACGCAGCCAGCCTGCGCACCGACATCCCAGCATTTCGCGCCGGCGACACCCTCAAGGTGCACGTCAAGGTCGTTGAAGGCAATAAGACTCGTGTCCAGCTTTTCCAGGGCGTTGTGATCGGCATTTCTGGTTCAGGAATCGGCGAGACTTTCACGGTCCGCAAGGTGTCATACGGCACCGGTGTTGAGCGTAAGTTCCCACTGCACACTCCGATCATTGAAAAGATCGAAGTGGTGAGCCGTGGCGATGTGCGTCGCGCCAAGCTTTACTACCTCCGCGATCTTCGTGGCAAGAAGGCCAAGATCCGCGAGAAGCGCGACAACGCACCTACCAAGTCAGAGGACTAGTCCTCGCGCTGTGCCCAAACATTCTCGGTGGGATCTGCCACTGACCCTGTTGGGTGCGGTTGCATTGGTATTACTTGTTTCCGCATTTATTGCGAAACCATTTTCAATTCCATCGGGATCGATGGAGAACACGCTCAATATTGGTGATCGCGTTGTTGTGAATCGTTTGGTTTATCACTCGCGCCCAATTGAGCGGGGCGATGTTGTGGTCTTTGACGGAACAGATTCATTCGTGCCGGCAAGTTCAGTTCCAACTCGCGATCCACTTTCGGCTTTGTTCGTCAATCTTGGTCAGGCACTGGGTGTGGTGTCACCCGATGGCAGCGATTTTGTGAAGCGTGTTGTGGGTGTTGCTGGCGACCATGTGCAGTGTTGTGACGTTCAAGGCAGGTTGCTCATTAATGGAAAGCCACTAGAGGAGCCTTATCTGTTTCCAGGTGATGTGCCCAGTGCTGTCGCCTTCGATGCCGTCGTTCCTGAAAGCAAGCTTTGGGTGATGGGTGACCACCGGTCAAACAGTGCTGATTCGCGTGCCCACCTCGGTGATCCGGGTGGTGGAATGGTGTCAACGTCAAAGGTTGTAGGTCGAGTGATGGCCGTTGTGTGGCCACCGGCTCACTGGGGCAGCGTGGCAATCCCTGATTCGTATGCAAAGGTGGCTCAGTGAGCACCGACGAGCAGATTGATGATGTAGTAGCACCCAGGGAATCTAAGAAGTCTGGATTCCTTGCCGGTGTTCGTGAATTTGGCGTCATCGTGGTGAGCGCTCTTGTCTTGTCGGCTCTTGTGCGCGCATTTCTGGTTCAGGCGTTTTATGTGCCGAGTGAATCAATGGAAAACACATTGATGCCCAACGACCGCATCGTTGCTTCCAAGATCACGACGCACTTCGGCGCAATTTCGCGGGGCGAGGTTGTGGTGTTCCGCGATCCAGGTGGCTGGCTCGGGGCTCCTGAACCTGGCCCAACGGGTCTGCGGGGAACGATCAACACCTTGATGACCTTCATTGGTCTAGTCCCTAGTGATAGTGGCAGTGATCTTGTTAAGCGTGCGATCGGTATCGCTGGAGATCACGTGGTGTGCTGCGACGCTCAACAACGAATTGTGTTGAATGACGTGCCGCTAGATGAACCGTATGTTGTTCAGCCGACCAATCAGATTCCGTTCGATGTCACCGTTCCCAAGGATTCAATCTTTGTGATGGGCGACAACCGTGGAAATTCGCGTGACTCGCGTTATCACCTTGAAGTCAACAGCGGTGGTGTACCAGTTGACAACGTTGTAGGTCGCGCATTTGTCGTGCTGTGGCCAATCAATCGATTCACCACGTTGCCGATTCCGGAAACTTTTGGCAATCCCGCATTGAATAACCAAACTACGATCTCGACTCAATAGCGCTTTCGATGACTGGCCCAACTCTTCGTGTCGAACGTGGACTTTTGAAAGATGGGTACACCCGCCTTGCTGCAATAGATGAAGTTGGCCGAGGTTCGCTTGCTGGACCGGTGAGCGTTGGCATCGTCGTTATTGATAGTTCAGTACGCAATTCACTTCAAGGTGTTCGCGACAGCAAAGAGTTATCTCCGGCAGTGCGCAATGCGTTCATTCCCAAGATTCGGCAGTGGGCTGTTGAGTGCGCAGTTGGTCATGCAAGCCCTCAAGAAATTGATGACTTCGGGATTATTGGCGCTTTGCGATTGGCTGGTCATCGAGCCTTTCGTCAATTAACAGTGGAACCCGATGTTGTGCTGCTTGATGGCAGTCATGATTGGTTTACGCCACCCGAGCAGTCGTCTTTTCTCGAATTAGGCAGTGATGTGTTGAGCGATGTTCCGCCTGTCATCACAAAGGTGAAAGCTGATCGAACGTGTGTATCCGTTGCTGCAGCCAGTGTGCTGGCAAAAGTTGAGCGAGACTCGATCATGGTGAAGTTGTCCAGTGAGCATCCTGCCTATGGTTGGGAAGACAACAAGGGATACGCATCACCAGGTCATATTGCGGCGCTAGGTGAGCATGGAGCCTGCGCAGAACATCGCCGTAGTTGGAAGCTTCCTGGACTGGGTGAACACTAGTTATCCCCAGCCTTAGATGTTTGTGGATCCTGTCCACAGATTGACTTGAGTCGTTGGCAACTCGGGTGCCTTTATCCCACATTGGTTGTGGGAGGTCGACATGCGACGAAATCAAGCTTTAGGCAAATATGGCGAAGACCTTGCTGAGCAGTTCTTACTGCAGGCAGGCATGCACATCTTGGAACGCAATTGGCGATGCAACGCAGGCGAGATCGACATCGTGGCCAGAGATGCAGGCACTTTAGTTATTTGTGAAGTGAAAACCCGCAGCTCCAATCAGATCGGTACGCCGGCAGAAGCCATCACTCCTCGTAAGTTACGGCGGCTTCGTGGTTTGGCCTATCGATGGCTGGAGGCGCACCATGTGTACATCCCTGATGTACGAATCGATTTAGTGAGTGTCACGCAACCTGCCTGGGGTGGCCCAGTAGTTGAGCATCTACGGAATTTGTCATGAGCCTGGCTCAAGTGTGGGGTGCAGTCCCCTCAGGCGTCAGTGGAGTGATGGTGCGAGTTGAGGTTGACGTCGCACAAGGATTGCCTACGGTTGGTGTTGTCGGGCTGGCGCAAGCCTCTGTTGCTGAGTCGCGCTGGCGCGCGCGATCCGCGATTGTTAATTCAGGATTCACATGGCCAAATTCGCGAATCACTATTGGTCTGAGCCCTGCCGATCTACCTAAAACGGGAACTTCCTTAGATCTCCCGATTGCCGTGGGGATTCTCGTAGCTTCAGGTCAGTTACCCGCAGGGGGTCTAGAGAGCTCGTTCGTAGGGGAGCTGGGGCTTGACGGCGTCATCAAACCTGTCTCAGGTGCGCTAGCTGTGGGTATCGCTGCTCATCGACACGGTGTCACACGCATCATGGCCAGTGTGGAAAATGCTCGGGAATTATGTGAGATCGAAGGGCTCGAAGTCGTTGCCGTGCGAAATCTGCAACATGTTGCTCAGGTGCTTGCGGGCAAAGATGTTGGCGTTCACGTACACGTTGCAGACAGCTGCACTGTCCTAAATCAGCTCGGCAATTTTGATGAAGTGCGCGGGCATGAACAATCACGGTTCGCTCTTGAAGTTGCTGCTGCAGGTGGTCACCACCTTGCGATGATTGGTGAGCCCGGCGTTGGTAAAACCATGCTGGCTCAACGATTCGTCAGCATTCTTCCTGATCTCACGCATCAGCAAGCGCTCGATGTCACGTCATTGCATTCGCTTGCTGGGCGCATAGGTCAGGGTCAAGGTTTAATTCGGCGACCACCGTTAGTCGCTCCGCACCATTCCATTTCAGCGGGAGCGATGGTCGGATCGGTGCGCGGCGGGGTGTTACAGCCAGGTGCGTTGAGTTTGGCTAATCACGGTGTGCTCTTTCTCGATGAAGCTCCAGAATTTGCGCGGCCTTGTCTTGAAGGTATGAGGCAACCGTTGGAGTTGGGCACGCTTTCATTGATGCGCGTAGGCCAAGTCGTCGTCGCACCCGCACAGTTTCAACTACTCCTTGCAGCCAATCCGTGTCCATGTGGCAAAGCCACAGGAACAGGGAGCAACTGTAAATGTGACTCTGCGTCGAAACGTAGATACATGCAAAAGTTGTCAGGGCCGCTTATGGATCGCATCGATATTCGATTGACGCTTTCAAGGCCAACAAAGGCACATATGCGTGTGCGTGAGGTTGAAAGTAGTGAAGTAATCGCTCAACGGGTGCGGATGGCTCGTGAACGTTCAGCTAAACGATGGAGTGGTGAATCGTGGGTGCTGAATGCACAAGCTCATGGCAATGCTTTGCGCACGCGTTATGCGCCTTCTGGCAAGGCGATGGATTTGCTGACTGATGCTGAAAATGCTGGACTTAACCCGAGGGGTAGTGACCGAGTTTTACGAATGTCCTGGACGCTCGCGGATCTTGATGGAGTGGAAGAGATTCAAGCTGAGCACATTGCACTTGCGCTATCCCTGCGCGGGGAAAGTTTTGACTGATGGACATCAACGAAGCGCTCTTGGTACTGGCGCATGTGATCGAACCCCATGATGAGAAGCTCCAATTATTCATTGATCGTGTGGGGCCGATAGAAAGTATTGAGGCAATACGCCGAGGATTAGTTCCTAAGCGCGACACCGAAGGATTGCAAGCAAGGCTTCGAGCTTTTTCTTTCTCTGCCGCATTACGTGAACTTGATAGAACTAGCGCACGTTTAGTGTTTCGCGATTCAAGTGAATGGCCGACCCAACTCGACGACCTCAAACATGAGCGCCCCTTCGCATTATGGGTTGTTGGCACTCCCGACTTGCGATTAGCTGCACTGCGTTCAATCTCCATTGTTGGTGCACGCCTGTGTACTCCCTACGGAAATTTCATTGCTCGAGACTGGAGTGCGCGCTTCAGTGATCAAGGATGGGTGGTGATTTCCGGTGGCGCGCTGGGTATTGATGGTGCGGCGCATCAGGGAGTGCTCTCTGTTGAAGGCATCACGCTTTGCGTCTTGGCGTGCGGGGTTGATGTGTCATATCCACGTGCCCATGAATCGCTGTTGGCTTCAATAGCCGATAGTGGTTTGTTGATCTCTGAATCACCACCAGGGTCGCCCGCATTGCGTCAACGTTTCTTATCGCGCAATCGCATTATTGCTGCCTTGAGTCGCGGCACAGTTGTGGTTGAAGCTGGTTTACGTTCGGGCACCACGTCCACAGCAAATTTCGTCAACGAAGTGAATCGCCCGCTGTTTGCTGTCCCCGGTGCGATCACCTCGCCAATGTCGGCAGGTTGCCATCAACTCATCAATGACGGCAAAGCAATACTGGCGTCCGACTGGAGTGAAGTCGCAGCGATGCTTGGCGATCAACAGACGGCACTGATCGTGCAAGAAACTGAACAGCGCCCAATGGATGGACTTTCATTCGAGCAACAACAGGTCCTAGATGCCGTTCCGATACGAAAAGGCAAATCAGCTGAAGACCTCATGATTGCTACCGGGCTTTCACTGCGCGAGGTATTGAGCGCCTTGAGTTTCCTTGAAGTGGGGGGATTCGTGTACCAAGACGCGCAAGTGTGGCGGCTTGTGCGCGCCTGAGCCGCTCTACGCCCATTCGTTTGCCACCATGGGCACATGGAGTCCGAAGATCAATCGATAGCGCCAGCATTAGCTGATGCATTGCAGGGCTTCGTGCGCTTCCTGACGTTGGAGCGTGATCGCAGTGAGCACACAGTCAGGGCGTATTCATCCGACGTGACTGACATGTTGAGCTATGCGACTAAGCATCAGTGCGAACACGTCAGCCAGATTGACTTATCGCTCTTACGTAGTTGGCTTGGTGAGCAGCATGCGGCTGGCCATGCTCGCAGCACCATCGCACGTAGAGCAGCATCGGTTCGCGCATTCACCTCTTGGTGTGAACGTCGAGGGCTCATTGAGATTGATCCTGGACGACGATTGAAAAGTCCACAGGTGCAGCAGAAGCTGCCAACGGTGTTAGACGTTGCTCAAGCAGCGCGAGTAATGGATCTCGCAGCAGAGCTAAGCGCCGAGGGTGACCCAGTGGCCGTGCGCGATCGCGCAATTCTGGAATTGCTGTACGGAACGGGAATTCGCGTTTCTGAACTGTGTTCACTTGATCTCAAGGATGTGCAGTGGAGTTCGCGCACGTTGCGTGTATTGGGCAAAGGACGAAAAGAACGCGTTGTACCTTTTGGAATTCCAGCCCAAGTAGCACTCGTTGCGTGGAATTCAGCGCGAAAAAACTTGGTGCAAGAACAATCTGGTGACGCGTTCTTTATAGGCGTGCGTGGTGCTCGGCTAGATCCTCGTACTGCCCGGATGGTTGTCGTGCGACTCACCGGTTCGGCAGATGTGCCCACATTGGCTCCGCATGGTCTGCGCCATTCGGCTGCAACTCACGTTCTTGAAGGTGGAGCGGATTTGCGGGCAGTTCAAGAATTACTCGGGCATGCGTCATTAGCAACCACTCAGCGCTATACCCACGTGTCCGTTGATCGCTTACGCACGGCTTTTGATCAGGCGCATCCAAGAGCTGCTGACAACTAGACCGTGGGTGCCTTCAAGACCGCGAGGCCGCGGTGGATGACCGACAAGGGGTTGCGGTAATCACTCTTGCCCGGCCCTTTGAGTCCTAGGTGCAAGCAGTGGCCTGCGCAATGTCCGCCAATTTCCGCTGTTTCGCCAAGAGGATCGCCGGCCGCGACCACCTGACCAACTTCAACGATTGCGATCACCGGCTCATAGGTGGAACGAAGGCCAAGGGTTGCGTGCTCCACGACCACCACGGACTTTCCGGCAATTTCCCCGACGAAGGTGACGGTGCCAGCGCCGATGGCCAAGACCTCGGTGCCTGGATCGGCTTCAAAATCCACCCCACGATGACCAGCACCCCACGCCTTGGTTGGGGGATCGAAATCCTGCTCAACCAAGGCGTCAGGGATGGGTGCTAGCCAGGTGGCAGTCGCCAGTGCCACCGCGATGAGATTCATCTGTTGATCCTGCGCCTGAATTGGGCCTCAATCCACCTCGAAACCCAATCTGTGGATGGCAACCCAGGGGCACTCCAGCCTGTGGATGGAGCATGGGGCACCAGGCCCTAGAATGAATCCACCTCAGCAATGAGGAATTCGCACGATCCCGTGCTGCACCCAGTGGTGCAGACGTCCTGCTCGGTCCTACTTCGGTAGGTGCAGGTCGGTGGATCGTCAGGGGCAAAAGCCAACCGGCTTGAGCCAAGAACCGATGCGTAAGCGAAAGCTTGCGCGCTAAAGGAGTGCCGTCATGGCAGTTGTAACCATGCGCCAGCTACTTGATAGCGGCGTTCACTTCGGGCATCAGACCCGTCGTTGGAATCCAAAGATGAAGCGTTTCATTCTGACTGAACGTAATGGCATCTACATTATTGACTTGCAGCAGTCACTTGGCTTCATTGATGCTGCTTACGAATACGTGAAGGAAACCGTTGCTCACGGTGGAACCATCATGTTCGTTGGCACCAAGAAGCAGGGTCACGATGCAATTGCTGAACAAGCAACTCGCGTGGGCATGCCATATGTCAACGAGCGTTGGTTGGGTGGCATGCTCACCAACTTCCAAACCGTGTCAAAGCGAATTCAGCGCTTGAAGGAACTTGAGACCATGGACCTGCACAAGGTTGCTGGCTCAGGTTTCACCAAGAAGGAACTTCTCATGATGCGTCGCGAGAAGGACAAGCTCTCAAAGACCCTTGGTGGCATCCGTGAAATGGGCAAGACCCCATCAGCACTTTGGGTTGTTGACACCAAGAAGGAGCACATCGCTGTTGGCGAAGCGCACAAGCTTGGTATCCCAGTTATCGCAATGCTCGACACCAACTGTGATCCAGACGAAGTTGATTACCCAATCCCAGGGAACGACGATGCAATCCGCTCAGTTGCTTTGTTGACTCGCGTCATTGCCGACGCAGTCGCAGAAGGCCTGTTGGCTCGCGCTAATCGCGCCAGCGGTAACACCGAGGCTGCAGTAGAGCCTCTTGCTGAGTGGGAGCGCGAACTTCTTGCTGGCGCAGAAGCAGCAGCTACCGAAGCTGCAGCAGCCGTAGACGCAGCTGAGGCTGCAACGCAGGCACCAACCGCATAACTCATTTCAGTGGCTGCTCGAATCTTCGAGCAGCCACTGAAACATGAACTGACCACACAACATAAGGACTTACACCTCATGGCGAATATCACTGCCGCTGACGTAAAGAAGCTTCGCGACCACACTGCCGCTGGCATGATGGAATGCAAGAAGGCTCTAGAAGAAGCTAATGGCGACTTCGACGCAGCTGTTGAAATCCTGCGCGTTTCAGGTGCTGCAAAGGCAGCAAAGCGTGGAGCAGAACGCGAAGCATCAAACGGCCTTGTCGTCAACATCGACAACGTGCTTGTTGAACTTCTTTGCGAGACTGACTTCGTAGCAAAGAACGAAGACTTCCTCACCCTTGCAAACGCAATTGCACAAGCAGTGGTTGCAAACAACGTCACCGATGCTGAAGGCGCAAAGGCAGTCAAGATTGCTGATGGCCGCGTTGCAGCTGATGCAATTGGTGAGATGGCTGGCGTGATTGGTGAAAAGTTGGAGATTGGCCGCGTTGCTGTTCTTCCAGCTCCCGTCACCGTTTACATGCATCGTCGTTCAGCTGACCTTCCAGCTCAGGTTGGCGTTCTCGTTTCCTACACGGGTAGCGAAGATGCTGCTCGTGCTACCGCAATGCAGATCGCTGCAATGCGTCCTTCGTACTTGACTCGCGAAGAAGTTCCAGCGGAAACCGTTGAAACAGAGCGTCGCATTGCTGAGGCAACTGCCAAGGAAGAAGGCAAGCCAGAGGCTGCGATGCCAAAGATCATCGAAGGCCGCGTGAACAGCTTCTTCAAGGACAATGTCCTGCTGGAGCAGGCAAGCGTGGTTGAGCAGAAGAAGACCGTGGCAGCAGTGCTGAAAGAAGCAGGCACAGAGGTCACCGGATTCGCTCGAATCGAGATTGGTCAATAAAAGCCCGGTAAGGTCAGGTCGGGATAGGGAAGGGACAACAGCGATGGCTCACACTTCAGGTTCAGGAGCCGTCCAACCGTCCCTTGATGGAACTATCTCGACCTGGCCCTCGGTCCCTGTGGGTGGTTGGAGCCGGGTTCTCCTCAAACTTTCAGGTGAAGCCTTCGCTGGTGGCGGAGGCCTTGGGGTTGACCCCGATGTGGTCGCTTCAATTGCTCGACAAATCGCTGACGTGGTTAATACCGGCACTGAAGTTGCCGTAGTGATTGGTGGCGGCAACTACTTCCGCGGCGCCCAGCTTTCTGAACGTGGCATGGATCGTGCCCGCGCTGACTACATGGGCATGCTCGGCACAGTGATGAACTGTCTCGCCCTTCAAGATTTCTGTGAAAAAGCAGGAATTGAAACGCGCGTACAAACTGCCATCACGATGGGTCAGGTAGCTGAGCCGTATATTCCACGTAAGGCCATGCGCCACCTTTCAAAAGGACGCGTCGTAATCTTCGGCGCCGGCCTAGGTCAGCCGTACTTCTCAACCGACACCACTGCAGCTCAGCGTGCACTTGAGGTTGGCGCTGAAGTGGTGCTGATGGCTAAGGGCGTTGACGGGGTGTACGACGACGATCCACGCACGAATCCAAATGCCAAACGTTATGAAACCTTGACGCATGATGATGTGTTGACCCAAAACCTCAAAGTTGCAGACGCAACCGCTATCAGTTTGTGCCGCGATAACGATTTGCCGCTCGTTGTGTTTAACCTGCTCGTTGAAGGCAACATCGCCCGTGCTGTTCGCGGTGAAACCATCGGCACTTTGGTCTCGACTTACTAATTTTTTTATCCAACGTTTGAATCTAGGAGCATTACATGAGCGAGCAAATTGACGAGATCCTGATGGATGCTGAAGAGCGTATGGATAAGGCTATTTCTGCTGCCCGTGAAGACTTTGCGACCGTGCGCACCGGCCGCGCAAATTCATCTATGTTCAACAAGGTTGTGGTGGATTACTACGGTGCTTACACGCCAGTGGCGCAACTAGCTTCAATTGCAATTCCAGAGGCGCGAATGATCATCATCACGCCTTACGACAAAGGTGCGTTTGCTGAAATCGAAAAAGCTCTGCGCGACAGTGATCTCGGCATTAACCCAACGTCAGATGGCAATGTGATTCGCGTGTCGTTGCCACAGTTGAGTGAAGATCGCCGCAAGGAATTCATCAAGGTGGCCAAGAACAAAGCCGAAGACGCGCGCATCTCAATTCGCAATGTGCGTCGCTCGGCCAAGGATCAGCTCGACAAACTTCAAAAAGATGGTCATGTTGGAGAAGACGATGTTCGTCGCGCAGAGAAGCATCTCGACGAAGTCACTCATAAGCATGTCGAGCACATCGATGAAATCTTGAAGCACAAAGAAACAGAACTGCTCGAGGTGTAATGGTGTCTGACCCGGTCGGCTCGTCGGCTCCAGTCCGCAAGCCGCGGGCCGGACGGAACTTGCCTGCCGCAATTGCCACTGGCGTTGGGTTGATCGCCTTAATTTGTCTCACGCTATTCACCTATCGCTGGACTTTCGGCGTACTTGTTTCGATCGCGATGGTGATAGCGGTTCTTGAATTCAGCAATGCGTTTAAACAAGCTGGCATTCGTTTAGAACGCGTGACCGTTGCTCTGGCTGCTGCAGTGATGCCACTGGCTGCATTTTGGTTTGGCCTCACCGGTCAGACAGTGGTCATGGGTATCACTGTTCTGGCAGTGATCTTTGTACGCATTCCTCGGGGCAGCGAAGGGTATGTGAAGGACGTAACGGCAAGTTTGTTTGTCGCGGCTTACCTTCCGTTTATGGCCAGCTTCCTGATGTTGACCTTGTCGGCTGACAATGGGCCACTGCGCGTTTTAGTGTTTGTTGCATTAACGGTTGGAAATGATGTTGGCGGATATGTAGCGGGTGTGTTCTTCGGCAAGCACCCCATCGCTCCGTCAATTAGTCCCAAGAAATCTTGGGAAGGTCTTGCTGGTTCCTTTGTTCTGCAGATTGCACTGGGTGTCGCGGGCTTTGTGTGGCTATTGGATGCGAGCTGGTGGCAAGGTGCGATTGCTGGCATCGTGCTGACGATTACTGCAACCGCAGGCGACTTTGCCGAGTCAGCAGTGAAACGCGATATGGGCATCAAAGACATGGGTCGATTATTACCAGGTCATGGTGGCATCATGGATCGCCTTGATTCCCTTATTCCCAACGCCTTCACCTCGTGGGCGTTATTTACGTTGTTCTTAGGATCGGTATGACAACCCCACCACTGCCCGGCGAGTTAGTTCTTGAAGCACCTCGTCGCGGTAAGCCAGCCAAGCACCTCATGGATCTTGATCTTGCAGAGCGCAAAGAGGCATTCAAGGAGTTAGGCCTCCCAGGTTTTCGTGCTGACCAGGTTTCCCGTCAATGGTTGAATCGGTTGTCTGATAAACCAGAAGAGTGGACCGATTTACCTGCTGATGCACGCTCCACAGTTACTGATGCTCTACTGCCGACTCTTTTGACCCCTGTTCGCACGATTGCATGCGATGAAGGTCAAACAGTAAAAACGCTGTGGCGTCTTCATGATGGTGCTCTCATCGAGAGTGTGTTGATGCGATACCCAGATCGCGTGACTATGTGTATTTCAAGTCAAGCGGGCTGCGGGATGAATTGCCCATTCTGCGCAACAGGCCAAGGTGGACTTCAGCGCAACCTTTCAACTGGTGAGATTGTCGAGCAAGTCCTTGCTGGCGCACGAGCACTCGAGCGGGATGAAATTGCTGGGGGACCTGGACGAGTCTCGAATATTGTGTTTATGGGTATGGGCGAGCCACTAGCAAACTACAAGTCAGTTGTTGATTCATTACATCGCATTAATGATCCTGCGCCCGCAGGTATGGGAATTGGCGCTCGAGGTATCACCGTGTCAACCGTAGGTTTGGTGCCTCGTATCCGTGACTTGGCCAACGAAGGCATGGCTGTAACACTCGCGTTGTCATTGCATGCGCCAGACGATGAATTACGCGACACCTTGGTACCCATCAATACTCGCTATCCGATCGCCGAAGTACTTGATGCATGTTGGGAATATGTTGACAAGACCCATCGTCGACTCAGCATTGAATATGCGCTGATCAAGGGCGTCAACGATCAAGCCTTCCGAGCAGAGAAGTTAGCGCGCCTGCTTGAAGGTGAACTCGTCCACGTGAATCTCATCCCGTTAAACCCAACACCTGGTTCACAATGGACTGCGTCGCTTCCCCGAGATGAAGCGGCCTTTGTTCGAATTCTGCGAAATCGTGGCGTCCGGGTAACTGTGCGCGACACTCGCGGGCGCGAGATTGATGGCGCTTGCGGTCAACTTGCTGCCGCAACGGTTGAATAGTTCTGTCTGAGAGGCATAGATCATGACCCAAACACCAGCGTTTGCTCATATCTCGAAATGGCAACTGTTTGGAATCATTTTCGGTTCGATAGTTCGTGCGGCTCTTGGAATAGCAGTGATCCTGTGGGCACTGTCCTTAGTGCCTGAACAAGTAGATGGCTCTATTGCTTTACCCATTGTTGTTTTATGCATTGGCATCGTTGTCTACATCTATATTTTTCGACGCCAAATTCACAAAATTCAACATGCGCGATTCCCAAGCCTCCGCGCGATTGAGGCAATGGTGCTGATTGCTGCAGCCTTCTTGGCGGTATTCGCCGCTGTGTATGTAATGCAGTCTGCATCAAATGCAGCTTCATTTACCGAGCCTCTGGATCATTTCACAGCCTTCTACTTCGCACTCACTGTCTTGGCCACAGTCGGTTTTGGTGACATCACTCCGGTAAGTGATGGCGCGCGCCTGGCCTGCATGCTGCAAATGGCCATAGATATCGGTTTCATTGCGGTGATGCTCAAAGTGGTGTCCTCAACGGCGCAAAAATCAATTCTTGCTCGCAAATCTTCCAAGCCTGATTCGGAAAGTACTCAGTCATAGACTTCGTACATGGGTTCCTATGAAGCTGCATATCGACTTGCCGAAACGGATCCGGAGTATTTTTGGCTTTCGGCTGCGCGTGGAATCAGTTGGGATGTCTTCCCAAAGCACGCACTTGACTCCTCTCAGGCGCCGTTATATCGCTGGTTTCCCGACGGTGAGCTCAATACTTGTTTCAACGCTGTAGATCGTCATGTTCTGGCCGGCCACGGTGATCGCGATGCAATTATTTATGACAGCCCCGTAACTAACACCAAGCGCAGGGTTTCCTACTCAGAGTTACAAGACGATGTCAGTCGATTTGCCGGGGTCTTGTCAGCACTTGGTGTGAGCAAGGGTGACCGCGTCGTCATTTACATGCCGATGATTCCTGAAGCCGTTGTAGCAATGCTGGCCACTGCCCGCCTTGGTGCAGTGCATTCAGTGGTGTTTGGCGGATTTGCACCAGCAGAATTGGCGGCGCGCATTGATGACGCCGCGCCAAAAGTTATCGTGGCCGCATCTTGCGGAATTGAGCCAAGCCGCACGATTGCTTATAAGCCTTTGGTTGACGAGGCTATAGCGTCAAGTCAGCACAAACCTTTTGCCACCGTCGTCTTCCAGCGCCCCGAACTCACAGCTGAGTTACATGATGGTGATCACGATTGGTTAACCCTGATGAAGGATGCTCATCCACATGAGTGTGTGAGTGTGCACGCCACTGATCCTCTCTACATTCTGTACACATCAGGAACCACAGGAAAACCAAAGGGCGTTGTTCGCGATAACGGTGGTCATGCCGTTGCCATGCAATGGTCACTTGGAAATGTGTATGACATTGGCCCCGGTGAAGTCTTTTGGGCAGCTTCCGATGTGGGCTGGGTCGTTGGGCACTCCTACATCGTTTATGCACCACTCATTGCGGGGGCAACTACCGTGATGTACGAAGGCAAGCCTGTGGGAACGCCTGACGCAGGAGCCTTTTGGCGAATGATCGAGGAATATAAGGTCAACGCATTGTTCTGTGCGCCCACTGCCATCCGCGCAATTAAGCGCGAAGATCATGAAGGCGCATTCATCACAAAGTATGACTTGAGTTCGTTAAAAGCACTGTTCCAAGCAGGCGAGCGGCTCGATCCAGATACCTATTACTGGGCCACTGAGCACTTGAAGGTTCCTGTTATCGATAACTGGTGGCAAACAGAGACTGGTTGGCCAATCGCAGCAAACCTACGTGGATTAGAGCCAATGCCGATCAAGGCAGGTTCGCCAACGGTTGCAGTACCAGGATTTAACGTGCACGTAGTAGATGGTGAAGGCAATCAGGTTGACGCAGGAGTTGAAGGCTCAATTGTGATCATGCTTCCCATGCCTCCTGGCACGTTGCCCACCTTATGGGGAGACGATCAGCGCTATATCGATTCGTATCTGACCACTTTCGACGGTTACTACACCACTGGTGATGGCGGAATGATCGATGAAGATGGTTATGTCTTCGTGTTGGGTCGAACAGACGACGTCATCAATGTGGCAGGTCATCGCCTTTCAACCGGTTCCATGGAAGCGGTTGTTGCCTCGCATCCGTTAGTGGCCGAATGTGCCGTCATCGGTGTTCAGGATCAACTCAAGGGTCAAATTCCACGGGCCTTTGTAGTATTGAAGGCCGGAGCAGATATTGATCCAAGCGTGCTTGAGCAGGAAATCGTGCAATCAATTCGACATGAAATTGGTGCGGTTGCCGCACTCAAAGAGGTAGTCGTGGTGCAAGCCCTACCTAAAACGCGTTCCGGCAAGATTTTGCGGCGCACCATGCGGGCAATTGCGGATGGTCGCCCTGAGTCTGTGCCAGGAACCATTGAAGATGTTCGTGTGCTTGATGCGATCACGCCGCTACTCAAGAGTGTGAAAACTGACGAGCGTTAAATGATGCTCCACGCTTCAGTGAGCACACTGCGGAGAATCTGCGTCATCTCTTCAAATTGTTCTTCACCAGCGATAAGTGCAGGAGCCACCTGAACTACTGGGTCGCCACGATCATCTGAGCGACAGTAAAGACCATTTGCAAACATGGCCTTGGAAACAAATCCACGTAGGAGGCGCTCGGATTCTTCCTCAGTAAAGGTTTCCTTGGTGGTCTTGTCTTTGACGAGTTCAATTCCGTAGAAATAGCCCATGCCGCGTACGTCACCGACGATAGGCAAATCTCGAAGTGTGTCGAGGTGCTTCAAGAACAGATCCTCATTGTCGCGTACACGTTGATTGAGGCCTTCGCGTTCAAAAATATCTAGGTTCGCCATTGCTACGGCAGCCGATGTTGGATGCCCTCCCCATGTGAAGCCGTGCAAGAACGTATTTGTTCCATGCTTGAACGGTTCGAAGAGCCGCTCGTGTGCGATCATCGCGCCCAGTGGTGAATAGCCAGAGGTTAAACCCTTAGCGCAGGTGATGATGTCAGGAGTAACACCAAAACGGCTCATCGCGAAGTAATCGCCAATGCGACCAAACGAAGTAATCGTTTCATCAGCTATGAGCAGCACGTCGTACTCATCGCAAATTTCGCGCACACGCTCGAGATAGCCTGGTGGGGGAGCAAAACATCCGCCTGAGTTTTGAACTGGTTCGAGAATGACGGCAGCAACACTGTCAGGGCCTTCAAACTCAATCGCTTCAGCGATGCGGTTGGCTGCATACTGACCAAAGGCAAAGAGATCATGCGCGACATGATCGGGTGCTCTATAGAAATTCGTATTGGGTACTCGAATAGAGCTTGGAACAAGTGGTTCGAATGGAATCTTCGCAGCAGCAATGCCAGTGAGAGATAAAGCTCCATGCGGAGTTCCGTGGTAGGCCACATCACGGCTGATGACTTTGTGTTTTGTTGGCTTACCCGTGAGCTTGTAGTACTGCTTGGCTAACTTCCAAGCAGATTCAACTGCTTCGCCACCGCTTCCCGTGAAGAAAATTCGGTTGAGGTCACCTGGTGCAATGGATGCGACTCGTTCGGCCAATTCAATTGCTCTTGGGTGAGCAATGCCCCAGACGGGGAAGAAAGCAAGCTCACGAGCTTGGGTCGCAGCGGCTTGGGCTAGTTCTTCGCGACCGTGACCAACCTGCACATTGAACAGGCTGGAAATGCCATCGAGATACCGCTTACCGTTCTCATCCCAGAAATAGCAGCCGTCACCTTTGACGATGATCGGAAGTTCTTCTCCTTCGAAATACGGTGAATGCCGAGTGAAGTGCATCCATAGGTGATCGCGAGCGCGGTCAGCGTAACTTCGTTCGCCAGCTGTATTCATCGGGTTCCCCAGGTGTAGATCTGTTTGCGTAACTTGAGATAAACAAAGGTTTCGGTAGCGCGCACGCCAGGGACCGCACGAATGCGCCCATTGATAATGTCCAGAAGTTCTGCGTCGTCGGTCACCACAAGCTCGGCGAGAAGATCAAATGAACCAGCCGAGATGATCAGGTAGTCAATCTCTGGAATCTCTTCTAGTTGATCGGCGACCTCTTCAATGTCACCGTCAACGGTGATGCCGACCATGGCGGATCGAGAAAAGCCCAAAGATGCAGGGTCTGTCACGGCAACGATCTGCATGACACCGGCTTCTGTGAGTTTTTGGACCCGTTGACGGACCGCTGCCTCTGAAAGACCGACAGCTTTACCGATGGTGGCGTAGGGCCGACGGCCATCTTCTTGAAGTTGCTCGATGATGGAGCGAGAGACCTCGTCCACCACTACTGCCGCTTCCCTGCGAGCCATGACTTAATGGTGTGGGTCTCTTGAGCCATTTGCAAGTGAATTCGCAGGTTAAATCATTTTTCACTACGAAATTCGAAGGAATCTGTACCTTTAGTCGTTGATATGGCAATTCAATCTATGATCAGGCTTGGATTGGAGCAATCATGACTCAGCGGGTATTGCGCAATGTGATCAATGGCGAAACAGTCGAGGCCTCATCATCTGAGGTCACTGAACTCGTCAATCCCACCACCGGTGAAGTGTTTGCGCTTGCTCCGGTATCAAGTGCGGCTGATATTGATCGGGCGTATCAGGCCGCTAGTGAAGCATTTGTGGGATGGCGTGATGTCACTCCCAGTGCTCGACAAGCAGCGTTACTCAAGATTGCCGATGTGCTGGAAGCACATGCCGAGGAACTCAACGCTCTAGAAAGTGAAAACACTGGTAAGCCAATCGCGGTTACAGCAACAGAAGAAATTCCGCCGATGCTTGATCAGATCCGCTTTTTTGCAGGCGCAGCGCGAATGCTCGAGGGCAAATCTGCCGGTGAATACATGCAGGGATTCACGTCGTTTATCCGTCGCGAACCCGTAGGTGTGATTGGTCAAGTCACGCCTTGGAATTACCCGATGATGATGGCGGTATGGAAATTTGCTCCCGCAATTGCAGCGGGAAATACCGTGGTGCTCAAGCCAAGCGATACCACACCCGTCACCACCATTCGTATGGCCGAACTCATCGCTGAGTCAGGAGCCTTGCCTCCTGGTGTGTTCAACGTTGTCTGTGGCAATCGGGAGACTGGGCGTGCTCTCGTGGAACACCCAACACCAAGCATGGTCTCGATCACTGGTTCCGTGCGTGCAGGAATGAACGTTGCTGAGTCAGCAGCCCGCAACGTTAAGCGCAGTCATTTAGAGCTTGGCGGCAAGGCTCCGGTGGTGGTGTTCGAAGATGCCGATATCTCTGCAGCTGTTGAGTGGCTTGCTGTAGCTGGGTATTTCAATGCCGGTCAAGATTGCACGGCGGCTACGCGCATGTTGGTCAGTGACAAAGTCTACGACGAATTTGTTGCTGCCATGGCGCTGCAGGCGCGAAGCACTCAGACAACATTTATTGGCGGACCCCAGGGGGAGGGGTTTGTTCCTCCTGTGAATAACTCTGCGCAAATGGATCGCGTACTTGGCTTCTTAGAGCGTGCGCCCAAACATGCGGAAATTGTGGCGGGTGGAGTACGGCAAGGGAAGCAAGGCTTCTTTATAGAGCCAACCGTCGTAGCGAACCTCGAACAAACAGATGAAATGATTCAACAGGAGATTTTTGGCCCCGTAGTCACCATCCAGCGCTTCTCAGACGAAGCAGATGCACTTCACAAGGCCAACGACGTGGAGTACGGCCTGGCAGCAAGCGTCTGGACCTCCAATGTGGCCCGCGCTCTGCGCATGAGTAAGTACATCGATGCCGGCGCGGTCTGGATCAATACCCATATCCCAATCGTGGCCGAAATGCCTCATGGCGGCTTTAAGCACTCCGGTTATGGCAAGGACCTATCGATGTACGGGTTTGAGGACTACACCCGGATCAAGCATGTGATGGCAAGCCTGGAGGGATAGGGCGTGACCCTCTCAGGATTTCGGGGCAGGTCGGAACACATGTGTAACCTCGTGGCAGTAGGTTATGGGCTTCACCGTCCGCCCACTGTTGGAACACTTCACCCACAGGAGGAGTCAGTTGTCCGAGAATCGTGATTCGGTCGCTCGCGAGATCGCCGGAATGATGCGTTCATCCCTTTCCCGTCGCCGTATTTTGCAGGCAGCAGGTATCACTGGTGTCGCAGCTGTTGCGACAGCTTGCGGTGCAGGCGCGGATTCAGAATCGACAACCGCGTCAGCGGCTCCGTCTGCAGCGGATTTATCAGATTCAGACAAAACTGTTGTTTGGTCAAACTGGCCTGGATACATGGATTCCGACGAGAAGACTGGTGCACGTCCATCTCTGGATGCATTCGTGAAACAGACAGGCATTACTGCTACCTATAACGAAGACATCAACGACAACAATGAGTTCTACGCCAAGGTGCGCACTCAACTCGAACAGGGTCAAGCCATTGACCGTGACATCGTGGTGTTGACGGACTGGATGGCTGCGTTGTGGATTGAGAGCGGCTATGCGCAAAAGTTAGACAAGGCATCTATGCCAAATGCGTCAGCAAATGTCATCGATAAATTGCAGAATGTTGCCTTCGATCCGGGTCGCGAGTACTCACTTCCTTGGCAGTCAGGTTTTGGCCTGTTTGGTTGGAATAAGGCAAAGCTCAAAGAACTTATTGGCACAGACACACTGACTTCCGTTGATCAACTCTTCAATCCAAAGCTCAAGGGTCGAGTAACGGTGTTGTCGGAAATGCGCGACACCATGGGAATCATCATGGCTTGGCAGGGCAATGACCCCTCAAACTTCACTGAAGATCAATTCATGCAAGCCATTGATGCTCTGCGAACCCAAATCGATAACGGGCAGATCCGAAGTGTCGAAGGCAATAGCTACATGAGTGACATGGAAAGTGGCAATGTCGTGGCTGTTATTGGGTGGTCGGGTGACGTCATTCAACTTGGAAAGAACTTTGGCATTGCCATGCCTGAGACAGGCGGCACCCTTTGGACCGACAACATGCTGATCCCACCATTGGTCACGCATAAAAAGAACGCAGAAAAATTGATGAACTACTACTACGACCCAGAAGTAGCGGCCAAGATTTCAGCGTTCGTGCAGTACATCTCACCTGTTAAGGGTGCGCAAGAAGCCATGCAAAAGGTTGATCCTTCATTGGTTGACAACCAGTGGATCTTCCCGAGTGCTGAAACGCTTAACAAGTCATATGTATTCATGACTCTCACACCTGAGCAAGATGTGAAGTATCAACGCGCCTTCCAGAAGGCGATTGGTAACTAGCAATGCCCGAAGGGGTCGGTCGTGCAGTTGAGGATCTGCGCCTAGTCAATCTCACGAAGCAATTTGGTGCGAGCACAGCCGTAGACGACCTCAGTATCACCATTGGGGCAGGGTCGTTCTTTGCGCTTCTCGGTGCCTCGGGATGTGGCAAAACCACCACATTGCGCATGGTTGCTGGTCTGGAAGATCCCACATCAGGTCAAGTGTTCATTGGCGATCAAGATGTAACTGAACTTCGAGCTTTCCAGCGCCCAGTGAACACGGTCTTTCAGTCGTATGCGCTCTTTCCACACCTTGATATTTTTGAGAATGTCGCTTTTGGATTAAGGCGTCGAGGAATAAAAGATGTCGACTCGCAGGTCAATTCCATGCTGGATCTCGTTGAACTCACTGCATTAGCTCGGCGTAAGCCAAGTCAACTCTCCGGAGGTCAGCAGCAGCGAGTCGCGGTTGCTCGGGCCTTAATCAATCAACCTGATGTGTTGCTCCTTGATGAGCCATTGGGGGCACTTGATCTCAAACTGCGTCGCCAAATGCAAATTGAGTTGAAGCGAATTCAATCTGAAGTCGGAACGACCTTTGTCCATGTGACACATGATCAAGAAGAAGCCATGACCATGGCTGACACTGTTGCAGTCATGAATGCCGGGCGCATTGAACAAATGGGACACCCCGCTGATGTTTATGAGATGCCTCGCACAATCTTTGTGGCGAATTTCCTTGGGCAGTCCAATTTGATTCAAGGAACTCTCGCAACTTCAGGCGATGTCGTGGAAGTCGGGGCGTTCGGTTTGAGTTTTAAGATGCCAAGCCAACGCAATGTTGCGCCTGGGCAGTCAGTTGTCGTGGGAGTTCGTCCGGAAAAGATCACCGTGCTCGATGCTCATGATGAAACCAAACTCCCGTCAACCCACAATCGGATTTACGGCACAGTCACAGATGTTTCATACACGGGTGTATCAACCCAGTACTTGGTCGAAACGCCTTGGGGTCAATCGATCATTGCTTTCGAGCAGAACTCGATAGTCGGAGACAGATGTGAATTGGGTGATCCTGTTGTCTTGGGATGGGCCCCTGACCATACCTTTGGGCTGGATCCAGCTGAGGGAATCCATGCTGGTTTAGATCGTGCAGTGTTGGAACTCGAGAGTGATACGGAGGCCTAAGTTATGGCTCCTTTCGCACCCACTGCATCGGTGGCATCAACTGCTACTGAAGGTTCAAAAAAACGTTCGAGGATCGCGTATTTCTTATTGATCCCTGGTTTGGCATGGCTTGCGATCTTCTTCGTCATTCCACTTGTCACGCTGTTCATGACTAGTCTTCAAACAGAATCCACTCGACGTCCTGGCACGTATGTACCTGGCTTTCAGATCAGTAACTACACCGATGCGTTAGCTGAGTATTGGCCACAGTTTGTTCGCTCATTCGTGTATGCGGGATTAGCTACGGCATTGGCGCTTGTCATTGCCTACCCGCTGGCGTATTTCATCGCTTTTAAGGCAGGCAACTGGCGTTCGCTGATGTTGGTTCTGGTCGTTGCGCCGTCATTCGCCTCTTTTTTGCTTCGTACCTACGCGTGGAAAACTATTCTCGCCGATGATGGCCCAGTGACGTCAGCGTTGAACGCTGCGCATCTATTGCCCGATGGTCGTATTTTGAACACCGGTATAGCGGTTGTTGCAGGTCTGACCTACAACTTCCTGCCATTCATGGTGTTGCCGCTGTATGCGTCGCTCGACAAAATTGATTACCGCCTCATTGAAGCTGGTAATGATCTTTATGGTTCCCCTCAGCAAGTATTTCGGAAAGTTACTTGGCCTCTTTCTATGCCAGGTGTTGTCGCAGGAACGTTGCTGACCTTTATTCCAGCAGCCGGGGATTTCATTAATGCCGAACTCTTAGGTTCAACCAAAGACAAGATGATCGGCAACGTAATCCAAACGAATTTCATCGAGTTTCGCGATTACCCAACGGCCAGCGCTCTTTCATTCTCGCTCATGGCTGCGATTTTGATTCTCGTCCTCACATATATCCGTAGGTCTGGAACGGAGGACCTCGTCTAATGCGTTGGATTCGCGAACATGTCATTGGCGCAATCGCCATAATGGTGTTGTTGTACTTATTTCTGCCGATCGCTGTGGTTATTGCATTTAGTTTCAATAATCCTTCGAGCAAGTTCAATCTGTCTTGGAATGAATTTTCCCTCGATGCGTGGACCCAAATTTGTGGCGTACCGGGCGTCTGTTCCTCGTTTGTGACCAGTATTGAAATCGGCTTGATCTCCACGCTGTTCGCCACGGTCTTAGGGACGATGATTGCCTTCGCGTTGGTTCGATACCGATTCAAAGGTCGGTCATCAACGAACCTGTTGATTTTCATGCCGATGGCTACACCTGAAATTGTTATGGGTTCGAGTTTGCTGGCGCTGTTTTTGAATCTAAGTTTTCCGCTTGGTTCGCTAACGGTGATGATCGCTCACATCATGTTCATCATTTCATTCGTTGTGGTTGCAGTGAAAGCACGTTTACAGGGGATGGATCCTCGACTCGAGGAAGCTGCGCGTGATCTCTATGCCTCGCCCTCAGCGACTTTTAGATATGTAACTTTTCCACTTGTTTTGCCAGGAATTCTGGGAGCAGCGCTACTCGGGTTTTCGCTTTCATTCGATGATTTCATTATCAGTTTCTTCAATGCGGGAACCTTAGTTACGTTCCCTATCTATATCTGGGGTGCAGCGCAACGTGGAATCCCACCACAGGTCAATGCGCTCGCATCGATTGTCTTCATAGCGGCATTGCTGATAGTGCTGACCGCTCAGTTGATTGCTTGGCGCAAGCGCAAAGCACTCACGATCCGCTAATAGGGAAGGAAGGGATCCATGCGCGTTCTGGCAATTGGAGCCGGAGGCGTGGGTACTGCATCCGCGCTCATAGCAAAACGTCGTGGTTTTTTTGAAACATGGGTCGTTGCTGACTGTGAACCAACTCGTGTCTCAGAACTCATTGAGCGAGTAGGTGATGATCGATTTGCGGGGGTTACCTTGGATGCCAGTGATGGCGCCGCAATTGAGTCAGCGATCCGGGAAAACTCCATCACTCATGTTCTGAATGTAATCGACCCAAGATTTGTGATGTCGATCTTTAATGCCTGTGCCGCAACGGGTGCGAACTACATCGATACGGCGATGAGTCTTTCTCGACCTGGAATAAAACTTGGCGATGAACAATTTGCGCAAGCAGAGCAATGGCAATCCCGCGGCCAGTTAGCGTTGTGCGGCATGGGCGTAGAGCCTGGGCTGGCAGATGTATTCGCCAGATATGCGTCCGATCACCTTTTCAGCGAGATCGATGAAATTGGTGTTCGTGACGGCGCAAACCTGGTGGTAGATGGGTACGACTTTGCACCAAGTTTTTCAATCTGGACCACGATCGAAGAGTGTTTAAACGATCCGATCATCTGGGAGAGAGATCGCGGTTGGTACACCACTGAGCCATTCAGTGAAAGTGAGATGTTTGATTTTCCAGAGGGGATCGGACCGGTTGAATGTGTCAATGTCGAGCACGAGGAAGTAGTCCTGGTTCCGCGATGGATCGATTGCAAGAAAGTCACCTTTAAATACGGACTTGGGAATGAATTCATTGGTGTGCTCAAGACTCTGCACACACTTGGTCTAGATAGCACTCAAGCAGTTAATGTGCGAGGGGTAAGTGTGAGTCCGCGCGATGTAGTTGCCGCCGTCTTACCCGATCCTGCAACCATTGGGCACTTGATGCATGGAAAAACCTGTGCAGGCACGTGGGTAACCGGCCTTGGTAAAGATGGACAACCCCGTCAGGTGTATCTGTATCACGTTGCCGATAACGATTGGACGATGCAGGAATTTGGTGTGCAGGCTGTGGTGTGGCAAACAGCCATGAATCCTCTGGTCGCGTTGGAGCTGCTGGCGTCAGGTATCTGGGACGGCGCTGGAGTACTTGGCCCTGAAGCCTTTGATGCTGTGCCGTTCTTAGAATTATTGGAATCGGCACATGGGCAGAAATTTGGGCATCGAGAAGAGACGGTAGCCACCTCATGACTGGCGATATTGAGTTGAACGTTTGGCCTGCATGGATTGCAGGCACAGCAGTCTCGCAGGGTGCTCTTGCCGAAGTAAGGCACCCAGGTGACGGTTCTGTCGTGGGTACCTATCTCGTGCCAACAAAAGATGATCTCGAGATTGCGGTAGCTGCTGCTTGGGATGCGCGTTCGATTGCCCAAGCTACCTCGGCAGCGCAGAGAGCTGCCGCATTAATGCATGTCAGCAATCAACTTTTGGCACGTCTTGAAGAAGCCGCGCACCTCATCACCGCTGAAAACGGTAAGCCATTGATGTGGGCTCGAGCTGAGGTGAACCGAGCAGCATCCACCTTTCGTTGGGCCGCAGAAGAAGCACGGCGTTTTGGGGGAGAGTTACAACGACTTGATACCGATCCGGCAGCCCTAGGGCGGGCGGCAATTATTCGAAGGTTTCCTCGTGGGCCCGTCTTGGGAATTTCGCCATTCAACTTCCCAATCAATTTGGTGGCGCACAAAATTGCACCAGCAATCGCTGTGGGAGCGCCAATCGTGATCAAGCCGGCACCGGCAACACCGCTGGGGGCTCTGTTCCTCGGCGAACTCCTGTCTCAAACGCAGTTGCCTGAAGGCATGTGGTCAGTTGTGCCTGTTGACAATGAACAAGCGCCAGCGCTGGTCCAAGATCCGCGTCTTCCGGTGATTTCATTTACGGGCTCTGATGTTGTTGGTCGCGCAATTCAAGATTCAGTTCCACGTAAACATGTCACCTTGGAGCTAGGCGGTAATGCCGCGGCCGTTGTGCTCAGTGATTATTCATCGGATGGTGATCTGGAATGGGCTGCTAGCCGAGTCGCAACCTTTGGTTACTACCAAGCCGGGCAGTCCTGTGTATCGGTTCAGCAGGTCATGGTTGATCGTTCGATTGCTGACCGTTTCGTTGCGATGCTTATTGAAAAAGTCAATGCGCTTCCCGTCGGTTCGGTATGGGAGGAAGTCACGGTGGTGGGTCCGATGATCAACGAAGCCGCGGCGATTCGTGTTGAAGGTTGGATTCAAGAAGCTGTCGAATCTGGAGCAACAGTGCTGGCTGGAGGCACTCGTTCTGGAACGGTTATTGCACCAACGTTGCTTGCTGATGTTCCTTCTTCGGCCAAAGTTGTGAGTGAGGAAGTTTTTGGTCCTGTTGTTGTCCTACAAATCATTGACGGCCTCGATGATGCTATGAATCGCATCAATACCTCTCGCTTTGGACTGCAAACGGGCATCTTCACTCACAATATTCAGGATGCGTTTCGCGCCCACAGGGAACTCGAAGTTGGTGGCGTCATCATCGGTGATGTTCCAAGTTATAGAGCAGACCAAATGCCTTATGGGGGAGTCAAAGACTCAGGCGTCGGTCGAGAGGGCATCCGTTCAGCGATGGACGATCTGACCTATGAGCGTGTTCTCGTGCTGACTGATCTTGCACTTTAGGGCTCGTCGTACGCTGGTCACATGCGCGCGATTGTCATTCTGGGCTCCACCGGGTCCATCGGCACCCAGGCCTTAGACGTCGCTGACCGTAATCCTGATCTATTCCGCATCGTTGGCCTTGGCGCGAGTGGGCGCGAGGTTGAGCAGATCGCAAAGCAAGCAGCTCAGTTTGATGTTGAGGTTGTTGCTCTCACCAATCCAAATTCCCAAGAACATTTTCAGGCCGCATTTGCTCAAGCCTGCGTAGAGCGAGGTAAGAAACTTCGAACGCTGACAGTGTTGACCGGCCCAGCCGCGCAAGAGCAGTTGGCGGCCTGGCCATCTGATGTCGTTCTCAATGGCCTAGCGGGTGCGGCTGGCCTTGCGCCAACCTTGTCGGCATTGAAGGCTGGTCGCACGTTGGCGTTAGCAAACAAAGAGTCGCTCATTATCGGTGGCGATCTTGTTCGCGCCATCGCGGCACCTGACCAAATCGTTGCTGTTGATTCAGAACATTCAGCGCTTGCGCAATGCCTGCGTGGCGGTAAAAAACACGAAGTGAAGCGATTGGTGCTGACCGCGTCAGGTGGGCCCTTCCGTGGATGGTCAAAGGATCAATTAGCAGCCGTTACTCCAGAACAAGCGCTGAAGCACCCCACTTGGACTATGGGGCCATTGGTCACAATCAACTCAGCTACATTGATGAATAAGGGCTTAGAACTCATCGAGGCACATTTGCTCTTTGATATTCCCTTCAATGCAATTGATGTCGTAGTACATCCTCAGTCAATTGTTCATTCAATGGTCGAGTTCCATGATGGCTCGACCTTGGCGCAAGCAAGTCCGCCAGATATGCGTCTACCTATTGCTCTAGGTATGGCTTGGCCCGATCGCGTGGCAGACGCGATTCCAAGCTGTGACTGGAGCAAGGCCACGACTTGGGAGTTCTTCCCGCTCGACAATCAGGCATTTCCAGCTGTTGACATCGCTCGCAAGGCAGGAACGTCAGGAGGAACCGCACCAGCGGTCTTTAATGCAGCTGACGAGGCATGTGTTGGTGCCTTTTTGGAGCGCACTATTGCCTTCACTTCCATTGTGCGAGCGGTAGAGCAAGTTCTCGACGAACACATTGCGGGCGGCGATGACCGAGCTGGATCGATGTGGGTGTCAGGGGATGTTGTTACCGTTGAAGATGTTGAATCTGCTGATGCTTGGGCACGAGTGCGGGCCCTTGAAGTTGCAGCAACGTTTGCGAAAGAGGTGAGGTAGTGGCCGAAGCCATCGGTATCGTTATTTTTGCCCTGCTCATCGCTCTATCAATCACCCTTCACGAGCTTGGGCATTTCATTCCCGCAAAGAAATTTGGCGTCAAAGTTACCGAATTCATGATTGGTTTCGGCCCTGCACTGTGGAAGAAAACAAAGGGCGAGACCACGTATGGGTTGAAAGCAATTCCGCTCGGTGGCTATGTGCGGATGATCGGAATGCTGCCGCCAGGAAAGAATGATCCAGACGGTTACGTGCGCCGCAGTTCTACGGGTCGCTTCGCATCCATGATCGCTGATGCGCGTCAACAGTCGTTAGAAGAAGTTGAGCCAGGAGATGAAAATCGCGTCTTCTATAAACTTCCTGTGCGCAAGCGTGTGGTCATCATGCTTGGTGGCATCACGATGAACTTAATTTTCGCGGCAGTGCTTTTCTCAATTGTTTTAGTTGGCATTGGTATGCCAAAGCCATCGCTTGAAGTCGGCGCAGTGGTGGCATGTACACCATCCAGTGCGCACCCAAGCGGTTCGCCATTACCTTCTGGGAATTGCCCGACAGGGACATCGAAGACGCCGGCGGTGCTTGCCGGATTGCAGCCGGGAGATCTACTCACCGATGTGAACGGTGTGGCTGTTGCCAACTGGGATTCTGTGAGTGCTCAGCTTCGAGGTTCTGACGGCAAGACATTGACCCTTGGTGTGCAGCGCAATGGATCATTCGTTGCGTTACCCCTCGCCGTCGCAACAATTGAGCGACCGGTTTTTGATGAAACAGGAAATCCGACAGGCCAAACACAGAGCAGCGGTTTCGTCGGGATTAGTCCAGGAGTCGAGTACGTCTCGCAGCCTTGGTCGGCTGTTCCGGCATACATGTGGGAAATCACCACTGCATCGGCAAAGGCATTGGTGACACTTCCTGTACGACTGGTCGAGCTGGTGAAAGACACGCTGATTGGTGGGGGAGAACGAGCCATTGATGGTCCAGTCAGCGTGGTCGGAGTGAGCCGCTTAGGTGGGGATATCGCCGCGATGGATCAGCCGATGAAGGGCAAGATCGCGACCTTCTTGAGTTTGGCTGCTTCACTCAATTTATTCCTCGCGCTGTTCAACTTGCTTCCGATCCTGCCTCTCGATGGCGGGCATGTGGCCGGTGCTCTCTATGAGGCGGTTCGGCGGTGGTTTGCCAAATTGCGTGGAAAGCCTGACCCCGGTCCGGCAGATGTGGCAAAGCTTTTGCCTGTTGCGTATGTCATGGCCATCGTGTTGGTGGGTATGGGCGTGATTGTGATTTGGGCCGACTTAGTCAAGCCAATCTCACTGGGGTAGTCAGCAGGCGTAATAATGATCTCGTGAGCATTGAATTGGGTATGCCGTCTGTTCCGCGAGTTATTGCCCCGCGCCGCAAATCGCGTCAACTCGTGTTGAAGCATCCAACCCATCCTGTTGCGGTTGGTGGTGATGCGCCGATCAGTGTGCAATCAATGTGTACGACGCTCACTTCTGATGTCAACGCGACGTTGCAGCAGATTGCTGAGCTCACGGCAGCTGGTTGTCAGGTGGTTCGAGTTGCCTGTCCAAGTCAAGATGATGCCGACGCTCTTGCGCAGATTGCCCGCAAGGCTGGCATCCCGGTCATCGCCGATATCCATTTCCAGCCAAAGTACGTATTCGCCGCAATCGATGCAGGTTGCGCGGGCGTACGCGTGAATCCTGGAAACATTAAAAAGTTTGATGACCAAGTCGGCGCAATTGCCCGAGCTGCAAAGGATGCGGGCACGCCAATTCGCATTGGTGTCAATGCAGGCTCCCTTGATCCCCGACTACTTCAGAAGTACGGCAAAGCAACACCGGAAGCACTGGTTGAGTCGGCGCTCTGGGAGGCATCGCTCTTTGAAGAGCATGATTTCCGTGACATCAAGATTTCGGTCAAACATCACGACCCAGTTGTCATGGCTGAGGCATACATCCAGCTTGCTGCTCAGTGTGAGTACCCACTGCACCTCGGCGTAACTGAGGCTGGTCCGGCATTCCAAGGCACAGTGAAGTCTGCAGTGGCCTTTGGTGCGCTACTTAGCCGAGGAATTGGCGACACCATTCGCGTGTCTCTTTCTGCACCGCCAATAGAAGAAATCAAGGTTGGTAATGCCATCCTTGAGTCTTTGAATTTACGTCAACGAGGCTTGGAAATTGTTTCCTGCCCATCGTGTGGTCGAGCACAGGTTGACGTGTACACACTTGCTGAGCAAGTAACTGCTGGTCTTGAGGGCCTTGATGTGCCACTGCGAGTTGCTGTGATGGGTTGCGTAGTTAATGGACCAGGTGAAGCTCGCGAAGCAGACCTTGGAGTTGCCTCTGGTAACGGTAAGGGTCAGATTTTCGTCAAGGGTGAAGTCATCAAGACGGTTCCTGAAGCGCAAATTGTTGAGACGCTGATTGAGGAAGCGATGAAGCTTGCTGCTGAAATGAGTGCGACGGGTTCACCTGAAGTCACCGCTCACTAGTTCTTCGGAGCTTTTAACCATGGCGGGAAATATTAGGCAAGTGTTCCCAGAGCACTTGCCTGCATTACTCGAATTGTTGTCACGCGATCCAGTTGCACATTGCTTTGTTGAATCGCGTGTGCAATTAGGTGGAGTTGACCCTTGGAAACTCGGGGGCGAAGTGCTCGGCTACTTTCGTGATGATCGACTCATATCTGCGCTGTATTCAGGTGCGAATTTGATTCCGATTGAGACAACGCCTGAAGCACGTTCAGCATTTGTGGATTATTTACGTCCTCGCATGCGTCGATCATCGTCAATGCTAGGCAAAGCCGACGAAGTGTTAGATCTGTGGCGCATGCTGGAACCCGCATGGGGTCAAGCTCGGGCGGTTCGACATGCACAACCACTCATGGCGATGAGTACCGATAGTCGGGTGCCAGTTGATCCTGAGGTGCGTCGCATCCATATCGATGAGCTTGATGCGTATTTGCCAGCATCGATTGACATGTTTACTGAGGAAATTGGTGTCTCCCCAGTGGGTGGAGGCAACTCTTCGGGTTATCGAGCGCGTGTATCGGACCTCATTCGTGCAGGTCGCGCCTTTGGGCGCATGCGCGAGGGGGAAGTTGAGTTCAAAGCTGAAGTCGGCTCGGTGAGCCCCATGGTGTGCCAGGTTCAGGGAGTGTGGGTCGCGCGTCATTTGCGCGGCCAAGGATTATCGATTCCAGGTATGGCCGCTGTTGTTGAACTGGCCAGGGCAACGTTCACTCCCACGGTGTCGTTGTATGTCAATGATTTCAACACTCCTGCGCGCAAGTCCTACATTTCGGTGGGATTCGAGCAGGTCGGCACCTTTGCCACAGTCCTGTTCTAAGGCGCGAGGTCGGTAGGCTGCCCCAATGCTGCGAATGTCGACCTTGTTTCTGCGCACCCTTCGTGAAGACCCTGCTGATGCCGAGGTTCCAAGCCACAAGTTGTTGGTGCGTGCCGGTTACATTCGTCGTGTGGCGCCGGGCGTATTCACATGGTTGCCACTTGGGTATGAGGTATATCGCAATGTGGAGCACATAGTTCGCTCTGAAATGAATGCTGCTGGATTCCAAGAGGTGCACTTCCCTGCACTGCTACCACGTGAGCCATATGAGTTGACTAACCGTTGGACTGAGTACGGCGACACTCTGTTTCGACTGCAAGACCGTAAGGGGGCTGATTACCTCCTTGGTCCTACGCATGAGGAAATGTTCACGCTATTAGTAAAAGGCGAGTACTCCTCTTACAAGGATCTACCGGTTTCCTTGTATCAAATTCAAAGCAAGTTCCGCGATGAAGCTCGACCACGAGCAGGCATTTTGCGCGGCCGAGAATTCGTGATGAAGGATTCATATTCATTCGATATTGATGATGCTGGTCTGCAGATTTCTTATGACAAGCATCGCCAGGCCTACATCGCAACGTTCGCACGTTTGGGTCTGGAATTTGTCATTGTGTCTGCAATGTCAGGCGCGATGGGCGGTTCAGCGAGCGAAGAGTTTTTAGCGCCAACACCAGTAGGTGAAGATACATTTGTACGTTGTCCGAAATGCGCATACGCAGCCAATGTTGAAGCTGTTGCCACAGTGGTTCCCAACGCAATTGATGCAACTGGTGTACCGGCAACTCATAAAGAGCGCACTCCAGCATCGGGAACAATCGAGGCACTGGTTTCCTATTCAAATCGTGACTTTGCGCGAGAAGATCGCCCGTGGTCGGCTGCAGACACGCTCAAGAATGTAATCTTCATGGTCGCTGCTCCCGACGGTGAGCAGTCTGCTCTTGCAGTGGGTGTGCCTGGTGATCGCGAGATCGACATGAAACGCCTTGAAGCGCTCCTGACTCCAAGTGAAGCCCGTCCATTTGAAGAAGCAGACTTTGCGAAGTACCCAACGCTCGTTAAGGGTTACATCGGACCAAACGAACTAGGGGCGAATTCAGCATCAGGAATTCGTTATCTCGTTGACCCACGCGTTGTTGATGGGTCACGTTGGATCACAGGTGCCGATGAGGCCGCACATCACTTCTATGACTTTGTTGCAGGTCGGGATTTCACAAGCGATGGAACAATCGATGTTGCCGAAGTTCGTGCAGGTGATGCTTGTCCGAATTGTGGCGAAGGTTTCGAAATCGAACGAGGCATCGAAATTGGTCATATTTTCCAACTCGGCCGTAAGTATGCAGAAGCAGTCGGACTCAAGGTGCTTGATGAACACGGTGAACTCATCACCGTGACCATGGGCTCATATGGCATTGGAGTTTCACGCGCAGTGGCAGCCATTGCTGAGCAGTCACATGACGACAAGGGCTTGATTTGGCCGCGTGAAGTTGCGCCTGCTGATGTGCATCTCATAGCTGCCGGTAAAGATGACGCGCTCTTTGCTGCGGCTGAACTCCTAGGTCAAGAACTTGAAGCTGCTGGCGTGCGCGTGCTGTATGACGATCGCACATCTGTGTCGCCCGGTGTGAAGTTCAATGACTCTGAATTGATCGGTATTCCAACTATCGTCATTGTTGGAAAGCGACTAGCTGACGGATTCGTCGAAGTGAAAGATCGCCGTACAGGTGAACGAAGAGATGTGGCTTTGAGTGAAGTTGTCACTGAGATGAAGGCTCTGAACGTGAGTTAACGCGTAGCGCTTGCACTTGGTGTCGGAGTCGATTGAGTTGTACCCGCCCATACTGCTGCCCGCGCAGTTGCCTTGTTCTTGGCAATCAGTGCAGTTCCTTTGGTTGGCTCGTTGGTTGATGTAACAACCGCATTGAAGAGTGGAATGAGCCTGACTTCAAGGAGGGCTGCAAGTTTTTTCGCTGTCGCGTTGTTGGTTACCGGAAATGGGATTTCGTAGGCTACGGCTGTGGCATCTACCTGAGATCCGACTGCAAGCATGAATGCCAGTCGTTGGCGATTCAGTGCAGCGACCGCACGAACGGCCTTGTTTTGCTCAGATCCCTTGAGGTGTGCTCCTACGATTCCGTAGCCGTAAATAGCTGCATCAATGCCGTGAATGGCATTCGTGAGCGATTGATCGCTATCGGTGGTGGATCGCGTTGCACTGTTTGTGGCGGTAGGCGTTGCGGATTCCTGTGAGCAACCTGCCAGCCCCAGGAGAGTGCTGACCAAGAGCAAGAGACTGGCCGCAATGACCCTTGGGGAATGTGAACTCAATACGGGCACGACGTAACACTCTCATAGCCGGGTAGGCTTATGGTTTTACGACAACTGAATCGCTTTTGGAGGCACCGTGGCTGCGTCGGTAGAAACTATCCGCAAGGCAATTGAGCCGGTGGTTAACGCTGCGGGTGCTGATCTTGAGGAACTGCAGATTCAACAAGCTGGTCGACGCGAAATTGTGCGCGTGGTGGTTGATCGCGATGGCGGTATCGATTTGAACCTGGTTTCAGACATTAGTCGTGAAATATCGGCAGCCTTAGATAGTGAGCCGCTCAATAGTGAATTCGCAGGCACGTTCGTTCTAGAAGTGACATCCCCAGGAGTCGATCGGCCACTTACGTTGTTAAAGCATTGGCGCCGTGCTGTGGATCGTTTGGTTGAAGTTGACCTCGCTGATGGCGCGACGTTTATTGGACGCGTGACGTCCGCAAATGATGACGTCGTTGTTTTCGAAGTAACACAAGGAAAGACTCAAGAAGAACGAGTAATTGCTTTGGCCGATCTCAAACGGGGCAAGGTGCAAATTGAGTTCAATCGCGTGGCCGCTGAAGACTTAAATGAAAATACAATTGAAGACACAATTGAAGATGAGGAAGTAGTAACTGATGGACATTGATGTCAGCGCACTGAAGGCGCTTGTACGCGAAAAAGAACTCTCCCTCGATCTAGTCGTCGACTCAATTGAACAAGCGTTGTTGGTTGCCTACCACCGCACGCCGGGTTCAGTGGAAAAGGCACGCGTTGAACTTGATCGCAGAACAGGGCACGTAATTGTTTTTGCATCAGAAGTGGGCGAAGACGGCCTGGTTGTCCGTGAGTACGAAGACACACCCGATGATTTCGGTCGAATTGCTGCAACAACAGCCAAGCAGGTTTTGCTCGGGCGCCTCCGTGAAGCCGAAGGTGATGTAACGCTTATTGAATTCAGTGGTCGCGAAGGCGATCTTGTCTCAGGACTGATCCAGCAAAACACGAATCCACGCATGATTCGAGTGGATATCGGAAAACTCGAAGCGAACCTTCCGCCAGAAGAGCAAGTGCCAGGTGAGGATTACTCGCATGGTCAGCGTGTGAAATGCCTTGTGGTTGGTGTGCGCAGGGGCTTCAAGGGGCCCGTGGTCACCGTCTCGCGGTCACATCCCAATCTTGTGCGTGCACTATTCGCGTTGGAAGTGCCCGAAATCGCTGATGGCACCGTTGAAATCGGGGGCCTGTCGCGCGAGGCGGGGCACCGCACAAAGCTCGCGGTTCGTTCAACCATTCCTGGCGTAAATGCCAAAGGTGCTTGCATTGGCCCAATGGGTCAACGGGTTCGTGCAGTGATGGCCGAACTCCAAGGTGAAAAGATTGACATCGTCGACTTCAGTGATGATCCGGCTGAATTGATTGCGCATGCACTTTCACCAGCTCAAGTCACGTCGGTGGTCATCGTTGACCCGGTGGCACGAGCTGCTCGAGTCACCGTTCCCGATTATCAGTTGTCACTGGCGATTGGCAAAGAAGGACAAAACGCTCGCCTGGCAGCACGACTTACTGGCTGGCGCATCGATATTCGTGCCGATAACGCCGTTATCGAAGAACCTGACCATGATTTGGGCGATTACGACGAATGATCCCAATTCGCACGTGTGTGGGGTGCCGAGCTGCGGTCCCGGTAACTGAGCTCATTCGCGTGGTGAGTCTGGAAGGTGTCTTACGGCCTTCGCGGCACGCCCATGGTCGGGGGGCCTGGCTCCATCCACGTGGGAGCTGTCTGGAGCTCGCAGATAAGCGCCGTGCTTGGGGCAGGGCCCTGCGCTCATCGGGCACATTCGACAGTTCAGAACTCATCAAGCAGATCTGATGGTGTGAACCGTGGCTGTGGTCGCGGTATAGTTAATTCCGCTGTGCGTACAAGCGCCAGTTCCATCCGCCTAACTTCGGGAGCCTTCATGAGGACATCCACCCGATGAACGAGCTGTGTTAGTCATGCGTCGTTCGCACTGACGGTTCGGGTTGGACAACCCGGGCCGAAGACAGGAGAAACGTGTCAAAGGTCCGGGTCCATGAGCTCGCAAAAGAGCTAGGGGTCACTAGTAAAGACGTGCTTGCCAAGCTCGCTGAGCTTGGTGAGTTTGTGAAGTCTGCGTCGTCAACGGTCGAAGCGCCGGTTGCACGCAAGCTCAAAGAAGCGATGCCAGCCGCAGAGCCAAAGCCTGCCAAGAAGGCCGCTGCGAAGAAAGCCGCAGCTAAGCCTGCTGCTGACGTCGAAGGTGAAGTTGTCGCTCAGACGCCAACTCCAACGCCAACGCCAACGCCAGTTCCAGCGCCGACTCCGGTGCCGGTGCCAGTGCCAAAGCCAATCGTTGAGGAAACACCGGTTGTTCCGGTTGCTCCAGCAGCGGTGGTTACCCAATCACCAGAGGCCGCAACGCCAGCGGCTCCTGCAGCTCCGCGTCCGGATGCTCCGCGTCCGGCAGGCCCGCGTCCAGGTAATAACCCATTTGGTGGGTCCACAGGCATGGGTCGCCCAGCGGCTCCGCGTCCAGGTAATAACCCATTTGGTGGGTCCACAGGCATGGCTCGGCCGGCAGCTCCTGCTGCTCCGGCAGTTCCAGGTGCTCCTCGGCCAAACCCAGGCATGATGCCCGCAATGCGTGCGCCACGTCCGGCAGGCCCAGGTCAACGTCCAGGTGGTCCAGGCGCAGGTCGTCCGGGTGGTCCAGGCGCTGGTCGCCCAGGTGGGCCGGGTGCTGGTCGCCCAGGTGGCGCACCTGGTGGTTTCCAAGGTCGTCCGGGTGGTCCAGGCGCCGGTGGTGCTGGTCGTCCAGGTGGCGGCGGCGGTTTTGCTGGTCGCCCAGGTGGCGGTCCAGGTACTGGTGGCCCAGGTGGTCCCGGTGGCCCTGGTGGTTTCCCAGGTCGCCCAGGTGCTGGCGGTCGCGGTACTACTGCTGGTGCCTTTGGTCGCCCAGGTGGTCGCCCATCCCGAGGCCGCAAGTCAAAGCGCGCAAAGCGTCAAGAGTTCGACAACATGCAAGCACCGTCATTGACCGGTGTACGCATCACCCGTGGCAGTGGTGAAACTGTTCGTCTTGCCCGCGGCTCGAGTGTGACTGACTTTGCCGATCGCGTGAATGCCATGCCAGCCGATCTGGTCAAGGTGTTGATCGAACTCGGCGAGATGGTGACCGCAACGCAGTCAATTGACGACGACACCCTGCGCTTACTTGGTGAAGAACTCAACTACGTCGTTGAAGTGGTTTCACCAGAAGATGAGGATCGCGAACTCCTTGGTTCATACGATCTTGAATTCGGTGAAGACGAAGGTGACAGCGAAGATCTCATCGCTCGTCCACCTGTGGTCACGGTCATGGGTCACGTTGACCACGGTAAAACCCGTTTGCTCGATTCGATTCGCAAGACCAACGTCATTGGTGGCGAAGCTGGTGGCATTACGCAGCACATTGGTGCTTACCAAGTTGTTGCGCACACACCAGAAGGCGATCGCAAGCTCACCTTCATCGATACACCGGGCCATGAGGCCTTCACTGCCATGCGTGCCCGTGGTGCTCAGGTCACAGACATCGCGATCTTGGTGGTAGCAGCAGACGATGGTGTCAAGCCTCAGACCATTGAAGCGTTGAATCACGTGCAGGCTGCAGGTGTGCCAATCGTGGTCGCAGTGAACAAGGTCGATAAGGAAGGCGCCGATCCTGCGAAGGTTCGTGGTCAGCTCACTGAATACGGTTTGGTCGCTGAGGAATATGGCGGCGACACCATGTTCATCGACGTGTCAGCACTCAAGGGCTCTGGCATCACTGAGCTTCTCGACGCTGTGTTGTTGACCGCTGATGCAGCACTTGATCTTCGCGCTAATCCAAATCAGGATGCTCAGGGTGTTGCGATCGAAGCTCACCTTGACCGTGGTCGTGGCCCAGTTGCAACGGTGCTTGTTCAACGCGGAACCTTGCGTGCTGGCGATTCAATTGTTGCTGGCGATGCCTTTGGTCGTGTGCGTGCAATGCACGATGACCTCGGCAATGTCATTGAAGAAGCTGGTCCTTCCACAGCGGTTCAGGTCCTTGGCCTGACTTCTGTTCCAGGTGCCGGTGATAGTTTCTTGGTGGTTTCAGAAGACCGCATCGCGCGTCAGATTGCTCAGACACGTCAAGCGCGTGAGCGCAACGCGATGTTGGCAAAGAACCGCGTGAAGCGTTCACTTGAAGACTTCCTCGAGTCCATTGAAAAGGGTGAGGTTGCAGAGCTGAACCTCATCATCAAGGGCGACGTATCTGGTTCGGTTGAAGCACTTGAAGAAGCTCTCACCAAGATCGATGTTGGCGATGAAGTTTCGATGCGCGTCATCCACCGTGGTGTTGGCGCCATTACCAAGAACGACGTCACATTGGCGGCTGCGTCAAAGGCAGTCATCATTGGATTCAACGTGCGACCTGAAGGTAAAGTCGCTGATCTTGCTACTCATGAAGGCGTTGACGTTCGCTTCTACAGCGTCATCTACCAAGCAATCGATGATGTTGAGCAGGCACTTCGCGGCATGCTCAAGCCGGAATACGAAGAAGTACAACTCGGAACCGCGCAGGTTCGCGATGTCTTCAAGTCTTCAAAGTTCGGCACCATCGCAGGCTGTCTTGTGCAAAGTGGCGATATCAAGCGCAACTCAAAGGCGCGTGTTATCCGCGATGGAGCAGTTGTGGCGGATGGCGTTGCAATCGCAGGATTGCGTCGCTTCAAGGACGATGTCACTGAAGTGCGAGAAGGATTCGAGTGCGGTATCAACCTTGGTAACTTCCAAGACGTCAAGGTTGATGACATCATCGAAACCTTCGAGATGCGCGAGAAGCCTCGTAAGCCATGAGTAAGGCACGCCAACATAAGCTCGAAGATCGCGTTCGCGTGATTGTGGCTGAGACGCTCGAAAAGCGCGTGAAGGACCCTCGTTTGGGTTTCATCACGATCACTGACGTGCGTATGACACCCGATCTACGCGAAGCATCGGTTTTCTACACCGTGTATGGCGATGCTCAAGCTCAAGATGAGACAGCTGCGGCTCTTGAGTCAGCAAAAGGATTGTTGCGCAGCGAAGTTGGCAAGCAGACGGGAATCAAATTCACTCCGTCCCTTGCCTTCTTCGCTGACGCGATGCCAGAGAACGCTCGTCACGTAGAAGAGTTGTTGCGCAAGGCTCAAGAGGACGATGAACGCGTGCATCTGCAAGCGGCGCAAGGTACCTATGCAGGTGAGGTCGATCCGTATCGTCATCCGCGTGAGGTTGAATCTGACGAGTGAACGGGTTGCTCGTTCTCGATAAGCCATCTGAGTGGACCTCACACGATGTGGTCGGTCGAACTCGGCGAATTTTGAATACCCGCAAAGTAGGTCATGCGGGAACTCTTGACCCGATGGCGACTGGTGTTTTAGTGCTTGGCGTTGGTCGCGCAACCAGACTGTTGGGTTATATCGCTGGAGCCGACAAGACGTATGCGGCAACTATTCGGCTTGGCCAAAGCACAGTTACTGATGATGCCGAAGGTGAAGTTATCGAAGTAGCTTCGCGCGAGGCAATCGAATATTTGAGTTTCGATGCGGTGCTGCAGGGCATTGAATTGCTCACTGGGGAAATCGAGCAAGTCCCAAGTTCGGTCAGTGCCATTAAAGTTAACGGTCAGCGGGCGTACGCAAAAGTGCGTTCTGGTGACGAAGTGAAACTGCAGGCACGCGGGGTAACCGTCAGCGAATTTCAGGCGCTTACGCATCGCTCGGGGGAGGGATTCCTCGATATTGACGTTGAAGTTACCTGCAGTTCTGGCACATATATCCGTGCGTTAGCTCGTGACCTTGGCCGCGAACTGGGAGTTGGCGGCCATTTGACTGCTCTTCGTCGAACGCGCGTGGGTAAATGGCCATTAACTGATGCGATTGATCTAGAAACCTTTGGCGCGTTGTCTGATCCGCAGCATGCACTCATTCCAATAGCTGAGGCTGCTGCTCGTGTCTTCCCATCGTGGGTCGTCAATGAGTCAGATGCTGCATTCGTTCGTCATGGCAGACGGATTGACTGGTCATATTCGGGTGTCGACGAGGGTGTCATTGCGATCTTCGATCAGGCAGGTGAGTTTTTGGCACTAGCTGAACGTCATGGACCAACGGCCAAGTACCCGGCCGTATTCGTGTGACCTAAGGTAGAACAGTCATGAGTCACGAACACGAAAAACAGGGTGCAGTTGTCTGCATTGGTGTGTTCGATGGCGTTCATAAAGGTCATCAGGCACTCATCGCACAGGCTCGAGCTATTGCTGATGATTTACACACTGAACTCATTGCGCTCACTTTTGACCCGCACCCGTTGGCTGTGGTTCGTCCAGATCTTGCGCCGCAATCCCTTGCGTCATTGGCTGAACGTCGTTTCTTGCTGTTTGACGCTGGCGTTGACGACGTGTTCGTTCTCCAATTCAATGACGAAGTTGCCAGTTGGGATCCTGAAACATTTATCCACCGGGTGCTGCACGACACTTTGAATGCACAAGCAGTTGTCGTCGGTGGCAATTTTCGATTTGGTCATGAAGGTGCGGGGGATGTCAACACGCTGCGCGAGGCTGGCCAGCAGTACCACTTCTCAGTCACCGAAGTTGGCTTGGCGGCAGATGTCCAGCCTTGGTCTTCAACCCGAGTGCGTCATGCCCTAGCTCTTGGTGATTTGCAGGAAGCACGAAACGTCCTGGGACGTGACTATGACCTGTCAGGCATCGTGGTTCATGGCGACCACCGAGGGCGAGAGTTGGGGTTTCCGACCGCGAATCTTCAATGGCAAGGTACTCCGGTTGTCCCAGGTGATGGGGTTTATGCCGGTTGGCTTGTCTATGGCAATCAGCGCTACCCGGCAGCAATTTCGGTGGGAACCAATCCACAATTTGCTGGTGTCGAGCGTCGGGTAGAAAGTTATGTGCTGGATCGCTCCGACCTGGACCTCTATGGCCACGAAATCACCGTGATCTTCATCGAGCAACTTCGTGGACAAATGACCTTCGATGGCCTTGAGGGGCTCATCGATCAGATGAATACGGATGTGGCCAATACGAGGGCGGTCTTGGGGCTGCTGTAAGGCTGGTAGTCTTTGGTCTCCAGACGGTCAAAGAGCGGGCGCTCTGAGATTCGTGTCGCAACAAGCAAGTGCCCTAAAGAGGCGCGCCCGAGAGGAAAGTCATGTCACTCGACAAGGCAGTCAAAGAAGAAATCATCGCTGAATTTGGCACCAAGCCAGGCGATACCGGTTCCCCAGAAGTGCAGATTGCATTGCTCAGCCGTCGTATTAACGACTTAACTGGCCACCTCAAGGAACACAAGCATGATCACCACAGCCGCCGTGGCCTGTTGATTCTCGTTGGCCAGCGCCGCCGCCTTCTCCAGTACTTGGTGAAGACCGACATCGCGCGCTACCGCACAATCATTGAGAAGCTCGGCATTCGTCGCTAAGTCTTAAAGGCCCGGTACGCGAGTCGTGCCGGGCCTTGCTTCATCTCTGTGGAAACCTTCCAGAGAGAAAATTTCATACAGATATCACCATTCGGGGCGCTGCGACTTCGTCGCCTGTCGGTCCTCGGTAGTGACCTCCGGGTTCGAAATACCCGTGGGCCTCGATCGATGATCGCCACAAGTCGGCACTCGCGAGCGCTCCTGTAACAGAACAGGAGGCACCCGTGGAGGGTTCCGAAGTAACAACAACAAGCGCCGTTATTGACAACGGTGCATTTGGTAAGCGCACGATCACATTTGAAACTGGCCGTTTTGCATTGCAGGCTGCAGGTTCAGTCACTGTCACACTCGACGAAGAGACATTCCTGCTTTCAGCAACCACAGCTGGCAAGAGCCCACGTGATTCATTCGATTTCTTCCCACTCACCGTGGATGTTGAAGAACGCATGTACGCAGTTGGTCGTATTCCAGGCTCGTTCTTCCGTCGTGAAGGTCGTCCAAGTGAAGATGCAATCCTCACCTGCCGTTTGATTGACCGCCCATTGCGCCCAACCTTCGTGAAGGGCCTGCGCAACGAAGTGCAGGTTGTTGTCACGGTGATGGCACTTGCACCTGGCGATCTCTACGACGTCGTCGCAATCAACGCTGCTTCAGCTTCAACGCAGATCGCTGGCTTGCCATTCTCTGGTCCAATCGGTGCGGTACGCGTTGCATTGATTCGCGGCCAGTGGGTTGCATTCCCAACACATGAGCAGCTTGAAGAAGCTGTATTCGACATGGTTATTGCAGGTTCAATCGCCGGTGACGATGTTGCAATCACGATGGTTGAGGCAGAAGCAACTGAGCGCACCATCGAACTCATCGCTGGTGGAGCAACGGCTCCAACTGAAGAGGTTGTAGCTCAGGGTCTTGAAGCTGGCAAGCCATTCATTAAGGCTCTGTGTGAAGCGCAGATTGAACTCGCAGCCAAGGCTGCAAAGCCAACTGCAGACTTCCCAATTTTCCTTGATTACCAAGATGATGCTTACGAAGCTGTAGCGCACATCGCAGCAGAATCAGTTGCTCAGGCGCTGACCATTGTTCGCAAAGCAGAGCGCGAAGATCGTCTCGATGCGATCAAGGGTGAAGTTCTTGCTGCACTTGGCGAAAAGTTCGCTGGACGTGAGAAGGAATTGTCCGCAGCACTTCGCTCGGTTACAAAGAACAGCGTTCGTGAGCGCGTTCTTCGCGACAAGATCCGCATCGATGGTCGTGGCCTTACTGACATCCGCACCTTGGCTGCAGAAGTTCAGGTCATTCCACGCGTTCACGGTTCAGCATTGTTCGAGCGCGGCGAAACTCAGATTTTGGGTATCACCACGTTGAACATGCTCAAGATGGAGCAGCAGCTCGACACTTTGAACCCAGAAAACCGCAAGCGCTACATGCACAACTACAACTTCCCTCCTTACTCAACAGGTGAGACCGGTCGTGTTGGTTCACCAAAGCGCCGCGAAATCGGTCACGGTGCGCTTGCAGAGCGTGCGTTGGTTCCAGTTCTTCCATCACGCGAAGACTTCCCATACGCAATCCGCCAGGTTTCTGAAGCTCTGGGCTCAAATGGTTCAACCTCAATGGGTTCAGTTTGTGCATCGACTATGTCGCTACTCAATGCTGGTGTGCCGTTGAAGGCACCAGTTGCTGGTATTGCTATGGGTCTTATCTCGGGTGTTGTTGATGGCAAGCAGGAATTCGTTGCAATCACCGACATTCTTGGTGCAGAAGATGCCTACGGCGATATGGATTTCAAGGTTGCAGGCACGAAGGAATTCGTTACCGCGTTGCAGCTTGATACCAAGCTCGAAGGCATTCCTGCTTCAGTACTTGCAAGTGCGCTGAATCAGGCCCGCGATGCTCGTTTGACGATTCTTGAAGTCATGGCAGAAGCAATTGATACGCCTGATGAAATGGCACCAACTGCGCCACGCGTCATCAGTGTTCAGATTCCAGTGGACAAGATCGGCGAAGTGATTGGGCCTAAAGGCAAGATCATCAACCAGATCCAAGAAGAAACTGGCGCTGACATCACGATTCAAGATGACGGCACGATCTACATCGGCGCAACCGATGGCGCTTCGGCTGACGCTGCACGAACCGCAATCAATCAGATTGCAAATCCAACGATGCCAGAGGTTGGCGAGCGCTACCTCGGAACAGTTGTGAAGACAACCACCTTCGGTGCCTTCATTTCCCTCGTTCCAGGCAAGGATGGCTTGCTGCACATTTCCGAGGTTAAGAAGTTGGCCGGCGGCAAGCGCATCGAGGCAGTTGAAGATGTACTCAAGGTTGGCGACAAAGTGCAGGTCGAGATCAAGGAAATTGATCCACGCGGCAAGTTGTCACTCGCACCAGTGATCGAAGAGGCAACGGCTTAATCGCTCATGGCTCGCGCGCACACCACCACTCTGCTCAGGGAGGACGACGGCAGCATTGTCTGCCGCACCGTCCTCCCTGGCGGATTGCGCATCGTTACACAAGCTGTTCCTGGCGTCCGCTCAGCGGCATTTGGTGTCTGGGTCACTGCCGGTTCGCGTGATGAAACACCAGCCCAGCACGGCTCGGCACATTTCTTAGAACATTTACTTTTTAAAGGCACAAGTAAGCGCAGTGCCTTGGAGATTTCATCAATGGTTGAGGCCGTTGGTGGTGACCTCAATGCATTTACTGGCAAAGAGCTGACGTGTTACCACGCCAAAGTCTTGGATCGCGATTTACCCATGGCAATTGATGTGGTGTGCGATGTGGTGACTGATGCGCTCCTTCGTTCATCAGATATTGATGATGAACGCGGCGTGATTCTTGAAGAGATTGCCATGTACGAAGACGATCCCAGTGATCTCATACATGATGATTTTGCATCGCTTGTTTACGGCCAAACACCGCTTGGTCGCACGATTTTAGGAACCACGGATTCAATCCGCGGGCTCACTCGTTCGACAATTCGCAGTTTTTATAAGAAGCACTACCAGCCATCAGGGATGGTGGTCTCCGCTGCTGGCAATGTCGACCATGCTGATGTTGTGAAACGTGTTCGTGCAGCTTTTGATCCTTATCTGGATGCTGATGCACTTCAAAAGCCAGTGCGAACATCAAAAACTACTCCAGTGATGAAGACTGGAATTTCCCTCAATACTCGTCCGACAGAGCAGGCAAACTTGCTGCTCGGCGTTCCAGGCCTGGCGCGTGGCGACGAACGCCGCTATGCAATGGCAGTGCTCACCACAGCCTTTGGCGGGGGTATGAGTAGTCGCTTATTCCAAGAGGTACGTGAAAAGCGCGGTCTTGCCTATTCGGTGTATGCCTTTAGCCAGGGGTTTTCCGATAGCGGCATGGTTGGTCTCTATGCCGGATGTTTGCCAGTTAAAGTCCCAACGGTGCTTGAAGTCTTCCAAGAGCAAATTGATGCGGTTGTTCAGCATGGCTTAACGCACGATGAAGTGACTCGAGGCAAAGGTCAGGTGCGTGGGGCAACTGTGCTTGGCCAAGAAGACACAAGTGCCCGAATGAATCGCATTGCCAAAGCGGAGTTACAAGGGGAGGAGTTGATGAGTATCGATCAACTTCTTTCGCGTGTTGATGAAGTCACCCCTGAGGCTGTACACGCAGTGGCAGCAGAGGTTCTTTCACAGAAGGCCAGTTTGGCTGTCATTGGACCTTTCGAGGACGCCTCGGTTTTCGGCTTCAACGAGTAAGGTCGCGCCATGAGTAATTCGGGTCAGCTGATCAAGGTCGGCGTTGTTGGCGCTAACGGGCGAATGGGTCAAGCTGTTGTCAAAGCGGTAACCGATGCACCTGACTGTGCACTCCATGCCTGCATTGATCAAGGTGATGATCTCGATTTGATCAATGACTGTGATGTGGTTGTCGATTTCACGACACCTGATGTGGTTATGTCGACCTTGCAGCATTGCATCGCAAACGGTGTCAATTGTGTTGTAGGCACAACTGGTTTTGATGATGAACGTGTCGCACAAATTCGTGGGTGGCTTTCTCAGGCTCCAAATGTAGGCGTGCTCATTGCCCCCAACTTTGGCATCGGTGCGGTGCTGATGATGCAGTTTGCGCAACTTGCAGCTCCATATTTTGAATCTGTCGAAATCATTGAGTTGCACCATCCAGACAAGGTCGATGCGCCTTCGGGCACCGCTCGACATACTGCGGAATTGATTAGCAGGGTCCGTCAAGAGCAAGGTGTTGCGGTGAGCCCCGATGCAACAACGCAGGAAATTGCTGGTGCGCGCGGTGCAAGCGTTGGCGATGTACGCGTGCACGCAATTCGTGCTCGCGGACTCGTTGCACACCAAGAAGTGATCTTCGGCGGCGTGGGTGAAACCTTGACCATTCGTCATGACTCAATGGATCGCACTTCATTTATGCCGGGGGTCCTGTTGGGGGTTCGTCGTGTTGGTGAACACCCTGGTTTGACCGTGGGTCTAGACGCTTACATGGCTTAATCGTGCGCACCCGAGTGATGGCCTTTGTGCTTGCGATTGCGGCTGCAATTTATGCGGTGTTTGTGTTGTGGAGGGCCTGGTCGCTTTTTGAGTCTGGTGATCCGATCGCGATCGCTCTTGGCGCGGTCATCATCGTGATTCCTATTTTGGGTTTATGGATGATCTATCGAGAAGTGAAATTTGGTTTCGGTATGCAAGCCATGGGCCGAAGTTTGGCTCTGACAGGTGATCTTCCCGTAGATGATCTCCCTAAGACCGCATCTGGACGCGCAGATCGTGATGCCGCCGATACCCGGTTCGCGGAATGCCAGAGTGAGGTTGAGCAATCGCCACAGGACTGGCAAGCGTGGTACCGACTGGCCTTGGCATACGACGATGCTCGGGATAGAAAGCGTGCCCGTGGAGCTATGCGGCAAGCCTTGGCCCTGTTTTCCGCCTGAACCAACCGGGTATGACCGCCTTTGACCCTCAAATCAAGGGTTTGGGGTGGACAGTGAACGGCGTTCACGCTGAACTACGCGTAGCCGGCGGGTGCGGGGGACTCGCCGGATTTTTCTTTTCTCGTTGGCCTTGGGCTGACACGCAACCGCTACGTGGCCGCGGATAAGATCGTCTGGTGGATGTGACCTTTCGCAGTGACGTAACCGTTGAATTAGTTCGTGGATCAGCCAGTGACGCAGATGTGGTCTTTGCGGCTCGAGTTTCTACTGCTGGCGAGCAATCATTGGAAGACGTTGAGGCAGATGCCACGGGATCCAAAGGCCTCATTAATTACCTCATGCGTGAGCGTCATGGAAGTCCGTTTGAACATAACTCCATGACCTTCTTTGTCCAAGCTCCTATTTTTGTATGGCGCGAACACATGCGTCACCGCATGGCTAGCTACAACGAAGAATCGGGGCGTTACCGGGAATTGAAGCCTGTGTTCTACGTTCCCGCCCGCGATCGCAATGTGATCCAGGTTGGCAAAACCGGAGCGTACGAGTTTCTTCCAGGTGATGAAGCTCAATATGACTTGATCGACAAGCGAATGAAGGAAGCGTGCACAGAGTCGTACACGGCCTACCAAGAAATGCTCGACGCAGGCATTGCGCGTGAAGTCGCGCGCATGGTGTTGCCGGTCTCAATTTTCTCGAGTGCCTACGTCACTGTGAATGCTCGCTCCTTAATGAATTTCTTGTCCTTGCGCCGCAAGGTCGAAGGCTCGCACTTCCCTTCTTATCCTCAGCGTGAAATTGAAATGGTCGCTGAGCGCTACGAAGAGGAATGGGCAAAGCTCATGCCCTTAACCCATGCTGCCTTCGTGGCCAACGGCCGCGTTTCCCCATAACGCAGTAGTCTCATACCCATGCCTGGCCCTCAAAGTGATCGCGCGCCCTTTGGCGTGATGCTGTCCGCCATGGTTTCGCCATTTCACGCTGATGGTTCACTGGATCTCGATGGCGCTCAAAAGCTCGCTGTCCATCTCGTGGACTCCCTGGCTCATGATGGGCTTGTTATCAATGGCACTACGGGTGAGTCACCCACAAAAACCGATGAAGAAGACATCGCTATTTTGCGCGCTGTTGTTGAAGCTGTCGGCGATCGTGCAACGATCATCGCCGGTGTTGGTACAAACGACACCGCACACTCGGTCAATGCAGCACGCGCAGCTGCACAAGCTGGCGCGCATGCGGTGATGGCGGTAACGCCCTACTACAACAGACCCCCTCAAGAGGGATTGATCGCGCACTTCCATGCAATCGCAGATGCTACGGATCTGCCAATGATTACCTATGACATTCCAAAGCGAACCGGCACTGCAATTGAGACCGAAACACTTGTTCGTATTGCAGAACATCCGCGCATCGTGGCCAATAAAGACGCCAAGGGTGATCTTGAAGCATCGCAGTGGGCGATGGCTCGCACAAATCTTGCGTGGTATTCCGGTGATGATGCACTGAACCTTCCGCTATTGGCCCTTGGCGCATCAGGAATGATTTCTGTGGTCGGGCATGTGGTTGGTGATCGCCTTGTGGCGATGGCCAATGCGTATGCAGCAGGCGACGTCACCCTGGCGCGTGAAATCAACGCATCTCTATTGCCTGTGTATACCGGAATGTTCCGGGCGCAAGGCGTTGTCATGACAAAGGCAGCGCTTTCAGATCTGGGATTGCCGAGCGGTCCCGTACGACTTCCATTAATGAATGCCACGCAAGAACAGCGTGCGCAGTTGCGCCGTGATCTTGCTGCTGGTGGCGTTGCCGGATTCACTGCATGATCCATAACGAACTTCCCGCCCCTCCACCGCTCGAGCCAGGCGCCATGCGCATTTATGCACTCGGCGGTATCGGTGAAATTGGTCGTAATATGACCATCTTCGAATTTGGCACCCGTCTATTGGTCTTGGACTGCGGAGTCCTTTTCCCAGAGGATTCCCAGCCAGGCGTTGACTTAATTCTTCCGGATTTTGGTCCCATCAAGGATCGCATGGAAGATATTGAAGCCGTTGTACTCACCCATGGCCACGAAGACCATATTGGCGCATTGCCTTATCTCTTACGTCTGCGTGAAGATATTCCTATCTATGGCTCTCGATTCACCTTGGCGTTGCTGGAAGGCAAGTTACGAGAGCACCGCATCAAAACGCAAACACATTTGATCGCTGAGGGTGAGCGTTTACAACTTGGTGATTTCAATCTTGAATTTCTCGCGGTTAATCATTCAATTCCCGATGCACTCGCTCTAGCGATTCGTACGCCCGGTGGCACCATTTTGCATACTGGTGACTTCAAGATGGATCAGATTCCACTTGACGGCCGCATCACTGATCTGAATGGATTCGCTCGGATTGGTGACGAGGGTGTCGATCTTTTGATGGTTGACAGCACGAACGCTGAGGTTCCTGGCTTCGTCACGAGCGAGCGCGATATTGAGCCTGTGCTTGATTCAGTATTTTTGCGTGCAGAAGGTCGCATCATCGTGGCGTCATTCGCAAGTCATGTGCACCGCATTCAACAGATCATCGACATGGCAGCACTGCATGGCAGGCGAGTAGCGCTCGTTGGTCGTTCAATGGTGCGCAATATGGGTGTGGCTCGTGATCTAGGAATTCTCAAAATTCCGGGTGGGCTTATGGCCACGGTTGATGAACTCACCGGGTTGCCAGATGACCAAACAGTCTTGATTTGCACGGGCTCACAAGGCGAACCTATGGCTGTGCTTGCGCGCATTGCCAATCGCGATCATCCGATCATGGTTGGAGACAAAGACACCGTCGTACTGGCCTCATCACTCATTCCGGGCAATGAGAATTCTGTGAATCGCGTCATCAACGGTCTCACGAAGCATGGTGCTCAGGTAGTTCATAAGGGCAATGCGCTTGTGCACGTTTCTGGTCACGCAGCAGCAGGTGAACTTCGCTATTTGTACAACATCGTGAAGCCTCGCAATGTGTTGCCTGTGCACGGAGAGTGGCGCCATTTACGGGCTAATAAGGCAATTGCAGTTGGCGTGGGCATCGCCGAAGAACGTGTATTGCTTGCCGATGATGGCGTGGTTATAGATCTCCAGGGTGGCAAGGCTTCGATTGTTGGGTATGTGCCAGTTGGTTTTGTTTATGTTGATGGTTCAAGCGTTGGCAATGTCACCGAAACGTTGTTGAAGGACCGACGTGTGCTCGGTGAAGAAGGATTCATCAGCATCTTCGCCGCTGTTGACATGATCGAATCGAAAGTGGTTGCAGGTCCGGAATTACATGCACGTGGACTAGGTCTTGAAGATTCGGCGTTTGACTCCGTGGTGGAGCAGGTGCGCATCGCCTTGGAAGAGTCACTGGCAGAAGGCATCACCGAAGTCCATGAATTGCAGCAGCGCGCTCGCAAAATTGTGGGCAAGTGGGTTGGGACTCAGCATCGCCGCCGGCCGATGATCGTCCCCGTGATACTTGAGGGCTAAGACGCTCCCATGCGTGCGTTGCCTAGACTGATGCCATGGCTGTTCAAGATATTCGACTTTTCGGTGACCCCGTCCTTCGCACACCTGCAGCTGAAGTCACCACGTTTGATCGTGAGCTACGCAAACTTGTAAAAGATCTCACCGACACCATGATGGACGCTCCGGGTGCTGGCCTTGCCGCTCCACAAATCGGGGTCTCGTTGCGAGTATTCACCTATTGGGTCGATGACGAACTTGGTCACCTCATTAATCCCAATCTTGATCTTTCAGAGGAATTGCAAGATGGCGATGAAGGATGCCTTTCGCTACCTGGTTTGGCTTTCGATACAAAGCGCTCTATGCGCGTTGTCGCCAAGGGTTTCAATATGTACGGCGAACCAGTGGTGATTGAAGGTTCAGAATTGAAGGCGCGCGCTGTTCAGCATGAAACCGATCATCTCGATGGAATCTTGTTCATCGACCGTCTTGATGAAGCCACGCGCAAGGCAGCGATGAAAGAAATCCGCGAGTCTGACTGGTTTGGCGAAATGCCTGGACTTCGGGTTAGTCCGCATCCAATAAATTCGAAGTGGCTGTAGTCACTTGCGTTGTGTGTTTGCCGGTACACCGGAAGTAGCGGCCACGTCATTGCGTGCGCTTCTTGAAACAGATCACGAAGTCGTAGGTGTCATAACTCGGCCAGATGCACCCGCTGGGCGCGGCCGAGGGTTGCAACGCAGCCCTGTCGGCATTGTTGCTGACGAACTTGGAATTCCGGTCTTAACGCCAAGCACGTTAAGGGATCCGGAATTTCGCACAGCGTTAGCGCAGTTGGCTCCTGACTGCATACCTGTTGTTGCCTACGGAAATTTGATCCCTGCGGATCTCCTAGATGCTGCACCGTTTGGTTGGGTGAATCTGCACTTCTCAATCCTCCCTGCCTATCGTGGTGCCGCACCCGTCCAGTGGGCCGTTATGCACGGTGAAGAAATCACGGGTGCGAGCACTTTTCTAATTGGGGCTGGTCTTGATGACGGACCAGTTTTTGGTTCAGTTACCGAGCGGATCTTGGCTACTGATACATCTGGGGATCTTCTTGAGCGATTAGCTATTTATGGCAGTCAATTGCTTATCGGCACTTTGGATGGCATTGCAGCGGGGGAGCTGCTGCCGATTGCACAGTCTTCGACAGACGCAACGATGGCGCCAAAACTGACAATGGAAGACGCCCGTATTCGTTGGACTGATCCGTGGGTTGGTGTTGATCGCCGTATCAGAGCAACAACTCCAGCACCCGGTGCATGGACGATGCTCAATGATGAGCGAGTCAAGGTGAGCCCATTGAATTTGGGGGCTTCTGGTGAAATTCCAAGCCTGGCGCCTGGCCAGATATTGGTAACGAAAACTTCAGTTTGGGTAGGAACCGCTACCACTGCAGCGTGTTTAACCACAGTCCAACCGGCTGGGAAAAAACTCATGAATGCGGCCGACTGGGCACGCGGAGTAGAACTTGATGGGAAGTCATTTGCATGAGCGCAGATCCAGCACGCGAAGCAGCACTCGAACTGTTGCGAGTTGTTCGCGTCGATGACGCATATGCGAATTTAGCTCTGCCTAATATTTTACGCGAGCGCAAACTGTCGGGCCGAGATGCAGGATTTGTTACCGAAGTTGCATACGGCGCCTTGCGCTGGCAAGGACTCTACGACGCAATTTTGGCTCAATGTGTGTCTCGTGACTGGTCCGATGTTGACCCTACGACCAAAGATGCGTTGCGCCTAGGTGTACATCAGATCATGGCGATGCGCGTGCCTACACATGCAGCGGTTGATTCAACATGCAATCTCGTTCGAGGCGCGGGGACTCCGGGTGGAGCCAAAGCCCGCGCTGGTTTTGTCAATGCGGTGCTTCGAAAAGTTACGGCGCACACGGTTGAAGAATGGATTGAGATTCTCAATGTCGGCGGCGATAGCGAACAGCAGTTGGCAATTCGCTGGTCTCACCCAGGTTGGATTGTTCGCGCCCTAGCGCAGGCGCTAGGTGAAAAGCGTGGTGAACTTGGTGCGTTGTTAGAAGCAGACAATATTCCTGCGCGTCCTTCTTTGGTTGCTCGTCCAGGTCGAATGACTCAAGATGAGCTATTGGACTTACCCGGCGTCGAACCAGGTCGATGGTCACCGCTGGCTGGAACGCTAGTTGAAGGTATTCCAGAATCACTGGAAGAAATTCGTACGGGGCTTGTGGGCGTGCAAGATGAAGGTAGCCAATTAGTTACCTTGGCATTGAGTCGCGCACCCATTACGAGTCACACGCAGAGATGGCTAGATATGTGTGCTGGCCCAGGCGGGAAAGCAGCAGTGCTTGACGGTTTAGCAATGCAACAAGGAGCAACGCTCGTTGCCGTTGAACAACATCCGCACCGTGCTCAACTTGTTCGCAACACCCTGGGGGAGCAAAGCACTGCCGAAATCATGACCGGGGATGCGTCCCATCATCAATGGTCAGGCGAATTTGATCGTGTACTCGTTGACGTGCCGTGCACCGGTTTGGGTGCACTTCGTAGACGACCCGAATCGCGTTGGCGGCGTAAGCTTTCTGACGTATCAGGACTAGCGCCGACTCAGCGAGCACTTCTCAATGCTGCCGTTGAAGCAGTTGCGCCCGGCGGGGTAATTGCTTATGTCACCTGCTCACCGCACTTTGCTGAGACAGAATTGGTCGTGCAGGACATCTGTAAGGCTCACCCAGAACTTCTCATCCTGGACGCTCCCAATCTCCTGCCTGAGGTAACTGACGCGCGCAGGGGTCAGTACTTACAGTTGTGGCCGCATCGCCATGGCACCGATGCAATGTTCTTGGCCTTGTTGCAACGTCCCGTATAACGCTCAAAGACGGCTAAGGTGACGCCGTGGGTTTCCTGATTTCGCCGAGCGTCTTGAACGCAGATTTAGCCCGTTTGGCCGAAGAAGTTCAACGCGTCGAATCAGCTGCCGACTGGATTCATCTCGATGTGATGGACAACCATTTCGTGCCTAACCTCACCTTTGGCTTACCTGTCATCGAGTCGCTCATAAAGACGACAACGTTGCCGGCTGATTGTCATCTGATGATCAATGACCCCGATCGCTGGGCACCTGCATACGCAGAAGCAGGGGCGGGAAGCGTGACCTTCCACATAGAAGCAGCGAAGAACCCTCGTCAGATTTGTCGTGATCTTCGCAATCATGGTGCAAGAGCCGCAGCTGCATTAAAGCCTGGTACGCGCATTGAAGAAATTGAAGATCTACTGCCAGATCTCGACATGATCTTGATCATGACAGTTGAGCCGGGCTTTGGTGGTCAATCGTTCATGGAAGACATGTTGGCAAAAGTCCGTCGGGCTCGTGAGTTTGCACAGAATTCGGGCACTGATATTTGGGTGCAAGTTGATGGCGGCGTTGATGTGAAAACCATAGGTATGTGTGCTGAAGCTGGGGCGAATATTTTTGTTGCTGGGTCAGCTGTGTATCGCGCTGAAGATCCTGCAGTAATGGTGAACGCATTGCGTGACCTTGCCGTAACTGCTTGTGGACATTGATGTTGCTTGATTGGTCAAGTTATATGAGTCAGGCGATTGCCCTGGCTCAACTTGGCCCACGCTCGAGCAATCCACAAGTGGGTTGTGTCATCGTTTCTAGTGCTGGTGATGTTGTGGGAACTGGGTTTCATCATGGTGCTGGTACACCGCACGCGGAAATTGAGGCATTGCGCGTTGCGGGCGATTTTGCACAAGGTGCAACTGCAGTTGTAACTCTTGAGCCATGTAGGCATACGGGCCGGACGGGTCCCTGCACTCAAGCACTCATTAATGCTGGGATTGCGCGAGTTGTGTATGCGCAGAGTGACCCAACCGAACAGGCCTCCGGTGGAGCGGCTTTGTTGCGTGATGCGGGATTAGACGTAGTTGGTGGTGTCCTTGAAAATCAAGCATCTGCAATGAATCAAGCGTGGACGCACGTACAACGCAGCGGGCGCCCGTACGTGATCCTAAAAATTGCCCAGACCTTGGACGGTCGAATCGCAGACGCCAGTGGAGGCCCAACTGCAATCACTGGGGCACAAGCCAAAGAGATAACCCATGGCCTGCGGGGGCAATGTGACGTGGTGATGGTGGGGACAGCAACGGCGCTCATTGATAACCCGCACCTCACTGTTCGCCTCCAGAGCGTGGAAACTCAGCCAACGCGAGTAATCGTTGGCGAGCGGGAACTGCCTGGCTCGCTCAATATTTTTGACCAGAGCGCTCCCACATTGGTTATTCGAGACCGGCGACCAGAGTCTGTCTTGGCGCTCCTCGGCGAATCCGGTGTGCAAAAGGTCTTCCTTGAGGGCGGGCCGACGTTGGCTGGGGCCTTTCTGAGTGCCGGCATGGTCGACGAAGTGGTGTGGTTCTTAGCTCCAACGTTGTTTGGAGCAGGTCCAGTGGCTCTACCTGCTCTTGGGCAGCAAGTTCGAGTCGATGTCACCGAGGTGAAGCGGATCGGGAATGATGTCATGGTGCGTGGGCAAGTGATCCACGGTCGCTAGCAAGACGATAGGAACTAAGAGCATTGTTTACCGGCATCGTTGAAGAGCGCGGTCAAGTGTTAGCGGTCACCCCTATGGGAGATTCGGCACGCTTGGTCATTCGTGCTGCCCTTGCCGTGAGTGACGCCAAGTTGGGTGATTCCATCGCAGTCAACGGAGTGTGTTTGACCGTCACAGAGTTTGATCAAGAATCCTTCAGTGCAGATGTGATGGCTGAAACCTTGCTGCGAACTTCCCTTGGTTCTGCGCTACCTGGTAGTGACGTCAACATTGAGCGTGCGATGCCCGCACACGGGCGCCTTGGTGGACATTTGGTCCAGGGTCATGTCGATGGAACCGGTTCGATTCTCAGTATCGAACCAACAGAGCACTGGACGGTTATCGACATAGGTGTTCCTCACGAACTTTCTCGATACATTGCCGAAAAGGGATCCATCACCATTGATGGCGTCTCACTTACTGTTGTGAAGGTAAACGACTCTTCATTTTCAGTCTCACTCATTCCCACAACCTTGCGTGAGACCACGCTTGGTGATCGACACATCGGAGATGTTGTTAATCTCGAAATTGACGTGATTGCAAAATATGTTGAGCGACTGCTGGAGGCCCAAAAGTGATTCCTGCAGATGAGATGTTCGAAAAGCGCGCAAAGAGTGCGGCTGTGCAGGTGCCAACCGCAAGTCACACGCAGACAGTGTCAACAAGTGGTGGAGTCGTACTTGATTCGATCGAAGATGCTATTGAGGCAATGCGCGCCGGACATTCAGTCGTGGTTGTCGATGATGAAGATCGTGAAAACGAAGGCGATCTCATTTTCGCCGCGAATGCAGCGACACCTGAGCTCACAGGTTTCATGATTCGCCATACATCTGGGTATGTGTGTGTCGGTATGACTGGGCAAATTCTTGATCGTTTGGGTTTGCCACCTATGACATCAGTGAATGAGGATCGCAAGCAGACGGCTTATGCAGTTTCTGTTGATGCACGCGACGTAGAGACCACAGGTATTTCTGCGAAAGATCGTGCGCACACCATTCGAGTTTTGGGTGATAGTGCAACTGAGCCTTTTGACTTAACGCGACCAGGGCACGTCATGCCCCTTCGCGCTGTTGAAGGTGGTGTTCTTCGTCGCCCTGGTCATACAGAAGCTTCCGTTGATCTTGCACGGCTTGCTGGTTACACGCCTGCGGGAGCATTGTGTGAATTAGTGAATGACGATGGGTCGATGATGCGCGCGCCGGAGTGCCGGGCTTTTGCTGATCAACATGGTCTGAAAATGATTTCTATTGCAGATCTCATTCGTTTCCGACGTAAACATGAAAAGCAAGTCACGCGAGTTACTGAGGCGAAACTTCCAACCGAATTTGGAGACTTCACCGCGGTTGGTTACCGAAGCGACATCGACAACATTGAGCACATCGCAATGGTGGTCGGCGACATTGGCGACGGTGAAGACGTCATGGTTCGCGTGCATTCTGAATGCCTGACCGGCGACGTGTTTGGGTCGATGCGTTGTGACTGTGGGCCACAACTTCATGCCGCGATGCTGCGGATTTCTGAAGAAGGCCGCGGAGTTGTGTTGTACATCAGAGGTCATGAAGGTCGCGGCATTGGGTTATTGCACAAATTGATGGCGTACAAGTTGCAAGACGGTGGGCGTGACACTGTCGATGCCAACCTCGATCTTGGGCTGCCAGCCGATGCCCGCGACTACGGAACAGGCGCACAGATTTTGGCTGATCTTGGTATTCGCAGCATGCGCCTACTCACCAACAATCCGGCAAAGCGCGCGGGCCTTGAAGGCTATGGTCTTTCTATAGTTGAACGCGTTCCTTTGGAGATTCAAGCCAACAGTCACAATGAGGAATACCTACGCACGAAGGCTGGCCGGATGGGTCATGAACTTGGTGAATCAGGGCTAACACCTAAGGAATCGGCATGAGCGGTCAAGGTGCTCCACAAGTAGAGGTCAAGGCTCTAGGTGTTCGGGTTGCGATCGTGGCGTCTTCCTGGCACACAGAGGTCATGGATGGACTGATCGCAGGAGCTCAACGCGCCAGCGATCAGGCAGGGGCAGTCGCGACCATCATCAGAGTCCCAGGTGCCTTTGAACTGCCAATCGTGGCAAAGGCTTGTGCTGCGTCATCGGACTTTGATGTGGTTGTGGCCTTAGGCGTAGTCATCCGCGGAGGCACACCTCATTTTGAATATGTTTGCTCAAGTGCGACTCAAGGGCTTACACAAGTAGCACTTGATTATTTGGTGCCCGTAGGATTTGGGTTGCTCACGTGCGACACGGATGCTCAGGCACTTGATCGCGCAGGATTGCCAGGCTCGAAGGAAGACAAGGGTCAAGAAGCTGTTCAGGCTGCCCTGCTGACCTGGCAGACCCTTGGAACCATCTCTGGTTAATTCCCAAGGGGCTCGTCGCTAGGCTTGCGCTGTGAAGACCTTTGATGAGCTCTACGCTGAACTCGTTCGTAAAACCTCATACGGTGATGAAGAGTCTGGCACTGTCCGCCTTCTTGGCCTAGGGGTTCATGCCATTGGCAAAAAGGTCGTGGAAGAGGCCGCTGAAGTCTGGATGGCTGCTGAGCATGAAGGCCACGACAACACTGCTGATGAAATTGCGCAACTGTTGTATCACCTACAGGTGATGATGATCGCTACAGATGTGACCCTCGACGATGTGTATCGGCGGTTGTAATCATGCTGAAAGTTGCTATCCCCAATAAAGGCCAACTCGCTGATCCCGCACGCGAAATGCTGCAAGAGGCCGGCTATCTACGTAACGCTGGCGTTCGCGATCTTGTTGTTCAGGATCCAGTGAATGATGTTGAATTCTTTTTCTTGCGTCCTAAAGATGTTGCGCTCTACGTGGGTGCTGGAACTTTAGATATCGGCATCACTGGTCGTGACATGCTGCTTGATTCTGGTGCAGAAGCTACAGAGCTATTACCGCTGGGATTTGCGCCGTCAACATTTAGGTTGGCTGCACCGATTGGAACCGCACGCATTTTTGCCGACTTTGAAGGCAAGCGCATTGCAACTTCCTATGACGGATTACTTCGTGCGTGGCTTGCACAAACGGGAATCAATGCAACCGTTGTGCGCCTTGATGGTGCCGTGGAAAATGCGGTAGCGCTTGGGGTTGCAGATGCAGTTGCAGACGTGGTGGCAACCGGAACTACGTTGCGTAAAGCTGGTTTAGAAGTTGTTGGCGATCCGATTCTTGTGTCAGAGGCAACAGTTGTGCGTCGCACTGGTGCACCGATGACCACTCCGGTCGACACGATGATTCGGCGTTTACAAAGCGTCATGGTTGCGCGCACTTTTGTGCTCGTGGATTACGACATCAAGACTCAATCCCTAGCTGCGGCATGTGCAATCACGCCAGGCATTGAGTCCCCAACAGTTTCACCATTGCATGAGTCAGATTGGTCTGCAGTCCGCGCAATGGTGAAGTCATCTGACGTGCACCGCGTAATGGACGAACTCTATGAACTCGGCGCTCGAGGCATTCTGGTCACGGATATTCGCGCCTGCCGGTTGTAGTCGTGGAAGATCAGAGTTTTGGCAAAGGTCGCTCGTTAGCTTCGCCGCAATTTCCAGGTGACGACGGCTCTGCTGACTCGATTCTTCGGCAAGCGTTTGTGGTTGGTGCCCAACCCGTAACGGCGCAGATGTCGCGCGATTTGGCGCTGGAGTTACTCATGGGTTCGCGTCTACTTGTAGCCGTGGTCGCGGTGCTCGATGGCGTTGATGAACACGGTGGCGACAAAGACAGCCATATGTCCGTGGTGTCCATGGTGAATCCAAATGGTGAAAAAGGGCTCCTCGCCTTTACTGGGCTCGATTCCCTAGCCATGTGGGATCCGAACGCAAGACCAGTGCCCGTGAGTGGCCCTGATGCGGCTCGCGCCGCGCTTGACAGTCAGAGCACCGCCATCGTGATTGATGTCAGCGGGCCGGCTCGGCACGTGGTGACAGGGGAGCGCTTGGCGTTTTTGGCCAAGGGCTAGCAGGCTTAGTAAACCGGCCCGGTGAGATTCTCACCTGGCCCCATGCCCACGGGGTCAGCCACGACCGATGCCTCACGAAATGCCAGCTGAAGAGCCTTCAAGCCATCACGGATAGGGGCAGCGTGCATGCTTCCCAGCATCGGGGCCGAGGCTGTCACCAACCCGGCCAGAGCAGTAATCAGGATGCGAGCCTCCGCAAGGTCAGCCGGACGGTCATCCTCACCAAGGCCGCAGGCAATTGCGGCCGCGCTCATCAGGTGCATGGCAACCGTCAGCACAACTTCAACCGCCGGGACATCCGCAAGATCAAGAAGGGCAGCGGCTGCGTCAGTGGTCTGGATTTCAGGTTGCTCGGTCATGGCTGCTACTCTTTCACTCGATTGATTTGGGCCGTAGGCCTGGGTCGCGCAAGTGGAGCCTTGGTTCCCACCTATGCATCGCATTGAGATGCCATGGGTCAGTCGCACAGATGCACCCCTTGGGGTGCGTTCGTTCGTGCTGTGAATCCTTGCGTCTGATTGAGGGTAACCCCTCAACCTGGATTGCCATGTAACCGCACGAGCAAGGAGGCGCCATCAGCGTCGAACCACGAATCAACGACCGAATTCGCGTTCCTGAGGTCCGTTTAGTCGGACCAGCTGGCGAACAGGTGGGCATCGTGCGCATTGAAGATGCGCTGCGACTTGCTGTTGAAGCAGACCTCGATCTTGTTGAGGTTGCACCAATGGCGAAGCCACCCGTATGCAAGCTCATGGATTTCGGCAAGTTCAAATACGAAGCCGCGCAAAAAGAACGCGAATCACGTCGTAACCAGACGCACACCATCATCAAGGAAATGAAGCTCCGTCCCAAGATCGATCAGCACGACTACGAGACCAAAAAGGGTCACGTCGAGCGGTTCTTGAAAGCAGGAGACAAGGTCAAAATCACGATCATGTTCCGCGGGCGCGAGCAAAGCCGACCAGAACTAGGCCTGCGCCTACTTGGTCGCCTTGCTGAAGATGTGACAGAGCTCGGATTCGTTGAAGCAACTCCAAAGCAAGATGGTCGCAACATGATCATGGTGCTGGCTCCACATCGCCGTAAGGCTGACGGACCAAAGCCTCGTGTTGAAGGCGAAGCCGAAGAGATGCCAACGGATGAGATTCACGCCGACGCTTAAGCGTTTCCCTGTACACCCGTAAGTCCGAACAACGAGTAAAGGATCGACATGCCAAAGCAGAAGACTCATAGCGGTTCAAAGAAGCGCTTCAAGGTCACTGGTACCGGAAAGATCACGCACGAGCAGGCTGGCCGTCGCCACTTGATGGAAAGCAAGTCATCACGTCGCACTCGTCGCCTCGAAGGCGACAAGGTGCTTGCACCTGGTGACGCCGCACGTGTCAAGAAGCTACTCGGTCACTAATCACCGTCCCCAATGATTTATGCCGTGAAGTGCGGCTTTAAGAACTCAGGAGTTATGAAATGGCACGTGTAAAGCGGGCGGTCAACGCCCATAAGAAGCGCCGCGAAATTCTCGAGCGCGCAAGTGGTTACCGCGGTCAGCGTTCACGCTTGTACCGCAAGGCACGCGAGCAGGTCACCCACTCGATGGTTTATGCGTACGCAGACCGTCGTACGCGTAAGGGTGACTTCCGTCGCCTGTGGATCCAGCGCATCAACGCTGGTGCACGCGCCAACGGCATGACCTACAACCGCTTTATTCAAGGTTTGAAGATTGCCAACATTGAGGTTGATCGCCGCATGCTCGCAGAGCTCGCAGTGAACGACCCAGCGACCTTTGCAACCCTCGTGGGTATCGCAAAGTCAAACGTTCCTGCTTCTGCATAACGTTGTTGAGCAATCGACCGCACCTCACCTCTCGGAGTTCGGACCGAGTTGTTTCTGTGCGGCGTCTGCATTCAAGGAAAGGCCGGCGTGATGCCGGCCTTTTCCTTGTTGAGGGGCCACAAGCCGTCCGTGAGGCTGCAGCTACCTCGCTCGTTGAAGAGGTATTCGTAACTGAGGGATTAGATGCCGAACTACTTGAGTGCGTTGCGCACTTGCCCATCACCCTTGTAAGTGACTCAGTGATGGATGCTTTAGGGGAGACCAACAGTCCCCAAGGCATTGTCGCGACCTGCCGATGGAACAGCGCCGATACTCGGGATGTTCTTGTGGGTGGCGGGCCGGCCACAGTGCTGCTCGATGGGGTCAGTGATCCAGGCAACGCGGGAACAATTATTCGTACTGCTGATGCAGCGGGTGCTAGTGGCGTGATTCTTACAGGCGGGTCCGTGGATCCCACTAATGGCAAGTGCGTGCGCTCAAGTGCCGGATCTCTCTTCCATCTACCCATTGCCACTGAAGTGCAACTCGGGGATGTCAGGGCAGGAATAGATCCTTCTCGCATGGTCTTCGCAGTTGCAACTGGGGATGGGGCGGAAGACATCTTCGATTGGCTAGGTTCAGTGCCAAGGAACCAGTCAATTTGCTGGATCTTTGGAGCAGAGGCGCCTGGCGTAAGCGCTGAAGCTCGCAATATGGCTGATGTGCAGGTGCGTATTCCGCTCTATGGGCGTGCGGAATCTCTCAACGTAGCTGCTGCTGCAGCTGTATGTCTGTACGCCGATGCAGCGCGGTTGCATGGGAAACTGGGATAAGTCGATGCGAAAGGGTGTGCCATGTCGTACCTAAAGCTTCCTGTCCTGAATGAAACCGGTTTTGCGATCGTAGATTCGTACGATCAAGGCGCTGACCCACGTGAATGGGATGACCTCATTTACGTTGATTGGAAGTCCTCTGGAGACACTCGGTTTGCGCCGCTCGCTAGTGCCTACGGGGATATTGAATGTGATGGGTTCTGGAATCACACTCCGGCCAAGACCGACAAAGACGGTGTCTGGGTTAAGGAAAATGTTGCGATCGCTCCAATTTTGACTGAGCGTGCGTTGGCCTTTAATGCAAATATTGGCCGTTGCCGAGTCATTGAGTTGCAACCCAATACCTACGCCGATGCTGTGTATAACCTGCATCGTGATGACAACAATCGATTGAATCCTGAAGGCACAGGTTGGATCGTTCGGGCATTCTTCAATCTGACCGACGATGGTGAATCAGTCATGCTTCTGCGGGAAGACAAAGACGATCCTGCCACCGAAACTCGTGTCCCACTTCCTGCTGGTGCGCAGGTTGTCATCGATACACAGCGGCTGTATCACTCCGTGTGGCATCCAGGGGATAAGCCTCGTTATTGCCTGATCACATCCGTTGAGTCCGGTCCGCAGTTGGATCAGTGGATTCAGGCACGGCACCCACATACCAACGCACATGCCCCAGAACTAGATGCAGCATTTATTGCAGATGGGCAAGCGCAAGCCGAGGCCAAGCGTGCGGCGCGTGCGGCGGCTATCGCTGCGCAAGGCAAAGATCCAAGATTCGGCGACGGCACCATGGCGTTGGCAGAAAATGATGAATACGGCCAGGAAGTGATGTCTGAAGCATGACCAATGTTCCTTATGAGGCAGTACTCGATGCACTCGAAGCAGAAGCGATCCACATTTACCGTGAGACCGCTGCTGCATTTCGCAACCCTGTGTTGCTGTACAGCATCGGTAAAGACTCTTCAGTACTGCTGCATCTGGCGTTGAAGGCATTTGCGCCCGGCCCAATCCCTTTTCCAGTAATGCACGTTGACACCACCTGGAAATTTCAGGAAATGATTTCATTCCGTGATCAACGAGTTGAAGAGCTAGGCCTCGATCTCAAGATTGCAATCAACGAGCAAGGCGTTGCTGACAAGGTCAGTCCCTTTACTCATGGAACGCATGAATACACACGATTGATGAAGACTGTCGCGTTGCGTGAAGGCATTGATAAGTATGGCTTCGATGCTGCAATCGGTGGAGCTCGTCGAGATGAGGAGCGAAGTCGTGCAAAGGAGCGAGTCTTCTCATTGCGCGAGCCCGGACATCGTTGGGAGCCGCGTAAGCAGCGTCCCGAGTTCTGGCGCACGGCAAATACTTCTCTTGCCGAAGGCCAATCGATGCGAGTATTCCCGCTTTCGAACTGGACTGAACTTGATGTGTGGCGGTATATCCGTCGCGAGAACATTCCCATTCCTGGCTTGTACTACTCCAAGGAACGCCCTGTCGTTGAGCGCGATGGTTCCTTAATCATGGTTGATGACGAGCGTTTCCCTCTGCGCGATGGCGAAAAAGTGGAAATGCGTTCCGTTCGTTTCCGTACCTTGGGCTGCTATCCGCTCACCGGTGCTGTTGAGTCTGAAGCAGACAACATCGACGATCTCATTACCGAAATGGAAACATCTCGAATTTCAGAACGCGCTGGTCGATTAATTGACGGTGAAGGTGGCGGTTCGATGGAAGCCAAGAAGGCGGAGGGTTACTTCTAAATGTCCACCATCACACCAGTACTTCACTTGGTCACCTGTGGTTCAGTAGACGATGGCAAGTCAACGCTGATCGGTCGATTGTTGGTTGAAACAGAGAGTGTCCCTGTTGACCAACTTGAATATGCCAAGACAACGCGCCGCGGTGGATCAACCATCCCCGTCGGCGAAGTTGACTATTCACTCCTCACTGACGGCCTTGAAGCTGAACGCGAACAGGGCATCACGATTGACGTTGCTTACCGTCACATGAATTTGCCCAATGGTCGCCGAGTGCTGATCGCAGACGCACCTGGTCACGAGCAGTACACCCGCAATATGGCAGTTGCTGCCTCAAATGGCGATGTCGCAGTGTTGTTGGTTGACGCGGCACGAGGTGTGCGTCCGCAAACCTTTAGGCATCTCACTGTTTGTGCACTCATGGGTGTGAAGACAGTCATCATTGCGGTCAACAAGATGGACCTCGTGAATTTCGATCACGCTACTTTCGAAGAAATCGTGGGCACAATTCGAACTTCTGCTGCACGTCTTGATGTTGAGGAAGTGCTCGCTATTCCTATGAGCGCCTTCACGGGTGACAACGTCACGATCCAAAGTGAAGCGATGAATTGGTATCACGGGCCAACTCTGCTTGAAGCACTTGCGCAATGGGAGCCAGGAGCTGATCCCGTAGAAGGTGCCTTCCGTTTTCCAGTGCAATACGTCGTGCGCGCTGAAGGAAACTTCCGTGGTTATGCGGGCACTGTGGTGTCCGGTTCCGTCAAGCCTGGCGACTCAATTGTGGTGGCAGATTCAGGTCGTACCGCAATCGTTGATCGCATCGTTGCCTACGGTGGAGATTTAGCGGTTGCTGCTGCAGGTCAAGCCGTAACGCTCACGCTGGATCATGAAGTAGACGTCACTCGGGGTGATGTCATTGCCGGCGACGATCAATTGCAACCGGCTGATCGTTTTGCCGCAGATATGGTGTGGCTCAGTGAAGAACCACTTGCACATGGCCGTTCCTATTTGCTGGTTTCTGGATCTCGTTCGGTGCCTGCAACCGTCACAAATGTGCGTCATCGCCTTGATGTAGTTACGGGTCAGGAGCACGCCGCACGTGTGTTGGAAATGAACGGCATTGGTCGCGTGGAAATCGCAACCGATCGCCCGATTCCGATGGATCCATATTCAATTTCGCGAGACACCGGTGGTTTCTTGCTCGTTGACCGCGTCACCGCCGACACGGTTGCGGCAGGGTTGACCCGTCACGCCATGCGTCGTGCGTTTAACGTTGTTGCGCATAGTTACGACGTTGATCGTGAAGCTCGAGAGCTACTCATGGGGCATAAGGGCAAGGTCTTATGGCTCACAGGTCTACCTGGTTCAGGTAAATCGACGATCTCAGATGCGGCTGTACGCAAACTGCATGCACTCGGTGTTCACACGTACGTCCTCGATGGTGACAACGTGCGCATGGGCCTCAATAAGGATCTTGGCTTTACTCCAGAGGATCGAGCCGAGAATGTGCGCCGCGTTGCTGAAGTGGCAAAACTCATGATGGATGCTGGTGTCGTGGTGTTCGTGGCTTTGGTTTCGCCATTCCGGTCTGACCGTCGTGCCGCTAAGGAACTCTTCGATGCAGGCGACTTCCTCGAGGTTTACGTCGACACTCCTGTTGAAGTGTGTTCAGAACGTGATCCCAAGGGCCTATATGCCAAAGCTGCTGCCGGCAATCTGCCGAATATGACAGGAGCAGGCCAAGGGTATGAAGCTCCTGAGCATCCGGATCTCATTCTCCGCGGAGTTGGGGATCTTGACGCTGCGGCGAGCGAGTTGGTTCGTCACATCCTTGGTGAGTAATTCCCTCGTGGCGGCCTTCGATCTATGAGGGCTTGCGCATGACATACTCAGGGCCTTATGTCTGGACCGAACACCTCCTTTGACCCCAAGCAGGTCTCGGCGCTGAGCGCTGAATCTGTTGATGCTGTCGTTGCCGAAGCGCTCACCGCAATCGCCGGGGCAGCAAGTTTGGCTGATTTGAAAGAAGTGCGTTTGGCTCACGCAGGGGATCGCTCGCCGTTGGCTCTGGCGAATCGTGAGATTGGCGCGCTCCCTCCAGCCGCTAAGGCAGATGCGGGTAAACGCATGGGTATTGCTCGTGGGCAAATCAAGGATGCTCTCGATGCGCGCGAGGCTGATCTGCAAGCCTTACGCGATGCGCAAGTCTTGAATGAAGAAACAGTTGACGTCACCTTGCCCGTTGATCGCTCACCTCTGGGTGGTCGTCATCCGTTAACTACTTTGATGGAACGCATCTGCGATGTGTTCATTGCTATGGGATATGACGTTGCTGAAGGGCCAGAAGTCGAAGCCGATTGGGTGAACTTCGATGCACTGAATGTTCCACCTGATCATCCAGCGCGCACAATGCAAGACACGTTTTATGTTGAATCGCCAGAGAGCGGCGTTGTGCTGCGAACTCAAACTTCGCCCATTCAAATTCGTGCAATGCTCGACCGTGAAGTACCTATCTATGTTGTTGCACCGGGTCGCGTATTCCGAACAGATGAACTTGATGCGACCCACACACCGGTGTTTCATCAAGTTGAAGGTTTAGCTGTTGACCAAGGCCTGACAATGGCTGATCTCAAGGGAACGCTTGATCACTTTGCGCAAGAGATGTTTGGCGCGGGTATTCGCACCCGTCTGCGTCCCTCATATTTCCCGTTCACGGAACCCAGTGCGGAAATTGATTTGCAGTGTTTTGTTTGCCGAGGTGAATCGATCAGCAATCCAGATAATCCATGCAGAACCTGTGGCAGTGAAGGTTGGATTGAGTGGGGCGGCTGCGGCATGGTGAATCCTCGCGTTCTCACGGCTGTGGGAATCGATGCAACGAGGTATCGAGGTTTTGCTTTCGGTATGGGAATTGAGCGCACGTTGATGTTCCGTAATGGAGTGACCGACATGCGTGACATGGTTGAAGGCGACGTGCGCTTCACTCGAGCTTTTGGTTTGGAGTCGTAATGCGTGCCCCTGTGTCATGGTTACGAGAATTCGTAGCTATTCCCGCTGATCAAGACGGCCGTGCAATTGCTGAGAAGCTCATTAATGCTGGTTTGGAAGTTGAGACCGTCGAGACTCTTGGCGCAGGTGTTATCGGGCCTTTGGTTGTCGGACATGTTGTCAGCATTGAGGAACTCACGGAATTTAAGAAGCCAATTCGTTGGTGTCAGGTTGATGTCGGTACCGAAAATGGTGGAGTTCGCGGTGTCATCTGCGGCGCACGAAATTTCACTGAAGGTGACCATGTTGTCGTTGCGTTGCCGGGTACTGAATTGCCAGGTGGATTCAAGATTGCCCAGCGTGAAACATATGGAAAGCTTTCGGATGGAATGATTTGCTCGGCCCGTGAGTTGGGGCTTGGAGATGATCACGACGGCATCATGATTCTTGCGCCTGGAAATAGCATCGGTACAGATGCGAAGCCGATAGTTGGCGTTGGTGAGGAAATTCTCGACATTGCTGTCACCCCGGATCGCGGATATGCATTATCTATTCGAGGTTTAGCACGCGAACTGGCGATTGCTTATAAATTGAACTTCGTTGACCCAGGCCTGGAATTGGCTGACCTACCGGCGCCGTCAGGCAATGGTGCCCCGGTGTCTTGTGGATCTGATGATGAACAAGCCTGTGGCCTCTTCACTCTTCGCACCATCACAGGTTTCAACCCAGGTGCGCAATCACCTGCGTGGATGCAACAAAGACTTGTGGCTTGTGGCATGCGTCCTGTTTCGCTTGCGGTTGACGTGACGAATTACGTCATGCTTGAAATTGGTCAACCGCTGCATGCGTTTGATGTCAATAAATTGCAAGGTTCCGTACGCGCAGGTCATGTTGCTGATGGCACGGTGCTGGAAACCCTTGACCATGTTGAGCGAAAACTTAATAGCGATGATCTCGTCATCCTTGATGACCGCGGTCCTATCGGCCTTGCGGGCACCATGGGTGGTTTTGCTACTGAGATTGATGATCAGACAACGGCCATCGCCTTAGAAGCTGCACACTTCGACGATGGGTCTGTAGCTCGTATGGCGCGGCGTCATAAGTTGTCTTCTGAGGCCTCGCGTCGTTTTGAGCGCGGCGTGGATCGAGTGCTTGCCCCGTATGCGTCTGCTCGCGCTGCTGCATTGTTGTTGGAGTTTGGCGGCGGTGATTATGTCGGCATGACTGCCGTCGAAGCACCGTATGTTCAAACCCGTATTGAACTCAGTGCAGGTGAACCGGGTGCTATCGCTGGAATGGTCATTGATCAAGCGAGCGTTGTAAGTCTTCTTGAGGCAGTTGGTTGTGACGTGACCGCGAACGATGGCGTGCTCGATGTTGGCGTTCCAAGTTGGCGATCAGATATCACCGATCCCGCCAATCTTGTCGAGGAAGTTATCCGCCTTATCGGCTTCGACTCTGTTCCTTCACGTTTGCCCACAGCTGCAGTTGGACACGGGCTGACCTTGAGTCAGCGTCTTCGACGTCGAGTGGGCATGGCGCTGGCGGCTCGCGGAGGCGTTGAGGTGCTCAACTATCCGTTTGTCGGGGATGCAGAGTTTGATGCGTTGCGCATTGCCCTAAGTGATGATCGACGTTCATCGATTCGACTTGCGAATCCAATGAACGAGGAGCAGCCGTATTTTCGCGCATCTTTGTTGCCAGGTCTTATTTCGGCTGCCAAGCGAAACATCAGCCGTGGCAACGAGGATCTCTTCATTTTCGAACTCGGCTCTGTGGTGCGTAGCGGTCTAGGCAAATCAGTTGCCCGCCCTAGCGTCACTCAAAAGCCGACTGTCGATGAATGGAGTGGGCTCAATGCGATGCTTCCTCTGCAGTCGACTTCGGTTGCTGCGGTATTGGTGGGCGAAGAGTCCTTGCAAACATGGTCGAATGCTTCCCGTAGTTTCGACTGGGCTGATGCCATCGAAATCGCAAAGGTAATTGCGAACACCACCGGTGCCGAACTCGTAGTGACTCGCGGGTCTGATGATTCGTTTCACCCTGGTCGATGTGCACAACTGACGATCAACGCAACAGTGGTTGGGGTTGCCGGAGAGTTGCATCCTCGGGTAATCGAGGCTTGCGGGTTGCCGGCTCGGACATGTGCCATTGAAATGAATTTTGATGCGTTGGTATTCCAGTCTGTGAGCACAAGGCGAGCACCTGCCGTATCGGGGCAACCAGTAGCCAAGGAAGACATCGCACTGATCGTTTCCGACGATGTGGATACCGCAGCGGTGACTGCGGCGATCATTGAAGGCGCTGGGGAGTTGCTGGAGTCAGTGCGCCTGTTTGATATCTATCGTGGCCAGCAAGTTCCACAAGGTGCCCGCTCGTTGGCCTTTGCGCTCAGATTCAGAGCATCGGATCGCACTTTGGAAGCCACAGAGATCGCAGCAGCCCGTCAGGGCGCCATCGATCTGGCTGTCGCGCGCCATGGGGTGTCCCTGCGCGGTGCCTAGCTGAGGGTTACCCACCCAAAGAATGTATAAATATGCGCATATGCGTATACTTATGCCATGGTCAAGATCAGTGTTGCTGGAGCCTCGGGCTATGCCGGAGGAGAATTGCTCAGGCTTTTGCTGGCGCACCCTGAAGTTGAATTGGGGTGCATCGCAGCGGGTGGAAAAGCAGGGGAGCGCATCATTGATGTGCATCCAAATCTCGCTGGGCTCGCAGATCGCACTTTTGACCACACTGAAGTAAAGGCTCTTGCCGACGCGGATCTGACTTTCCTTGCACTGCCACACGGAGAAAGTGCTGCAATTGCCCAACAGTTGCCCGCTTCGGTTGCAATCGTTGATCTTGGTGCTGATTTTCGTTTAGCCAAGGCCGATAAGTGGGAGCAGTTTTATCAGTTGCCACACGCGGGCACGTGGACCTATGGGTTGCCAGAACTTGAAGGCAATCGCGAAAAGGTCAAAACGTCTACGAGAGTTGCAAACCCGGGCTGCTACCCAACTTCGGTTGCTCTCGCGCTTGCGCCGCTGTTTTCTGCTGGTCTGGTGGATAACGACGATGTATTCGTTGTGGCAGCTTCAGGAACATCAGGTGCTGGGCGTAAACCATCTGATTCGCTCCTGGCAACTCAGGTGATGGGTTCGATGAGTGCGTACAAGGTTGGCGGGCTACATCAACACACACCTGAAATGGAGCAGTCATTAAGCCGTGCGGCTGGCATCGATGTTTCATTGTCGTTTACTCCGCTATTGGCGCCGATGCCACGCGGCATCTTGGCGACCTGTAGCGCGAAGGTGAAGGCTGGAGTGAGTTATGACCAGCTTCGCGCCGCGCTGACTTCAGCGTACGAGGCTCAATCATTTGTCTCAATACTTCCCGAAGGTGTCCTCCCGCACACTTCATCGGTCTTCGGTACGAATGCCGCGCAGATTCAGCTGACATTTGATGAACATGTGCAGCGGGTGATTGTTGTGAGTGCGATTGACAATTTAGGTAAGGGTGCGGCCGGTCAAGCGGTGCAAAATGCCAACCTCATGCTTGGTTTTTCAGAGACTCTGGGTCTCACCACGAACGGAGTTGCACCATGAGTGTTACGGCTGCTCAAGGATTTGTCGCAGCGGGAGTGAAGGCTGGGCTTAAGGCTTCCGGGAATCATGACGTTGCGTTAGTGGTCAATCAAGGGCCGATGTTCACAGCCGCGGGTGTGTTCACCAGTAATCGTTTCAAGGCCGCTCCAGTGCTGTGGTCTCAGCAAGTATTGCTTGATCAAGAGTTACGGGCTGTGATCCTTAACTCTGGTGGCGCAAATGCGTGCACAGGGCCTGAGGGCTTTGCGGACACACATCACACGGCAGAGCACGTTGCTGCCGCGCTCAGCGCACTAGGAGTGGAGGTGGGTGCCGGCGAGATCGCTGTGTGTTCCACGGGGCTCATCGGCGAACGGTTACCCATGGACAAGATTCGCACGGGTATTGATGCGTGTGTGAATGAACTGACGAACGACGGTGGTGCGAATGCTGCGCTCGCCATTATGACTACTGACAGCGTCCCGAAAAAGAGCGAAAGCGCGGGCGTTGGTTATGTCATTGGTGGTATGGCAAAGGGTGCAGGAATGCTTGCTCCTGCGCTGGCAACCATGTTGGTAGTCATCACGACTGACGCAGTTATCGATGCTGACGTTGCTGATGAAGCACTTCGCGCCGCAACAGCATTGAGTTTTGATCGAATTGATTCCGATGGATGCATGTCGACGAATGACACGGTCCTATTGCTGGCCAGCGGAGCTAGCGGTGTGCAGCCTGATGCTCAGGAGTTCACATCTGTGCTCACACAGGTGTGCGCCGATCTTGCACAGCAGCTCATTCATGATGCCGAAGGCGCATCCAAAGACATCAAGATCACTGTTGAGCAAGCCGCGAGCACCAGTGATGCGCTCGAAGTCGCGCGTGCTATTTCGCGGAGCAACCTCTTGAAATGCGCAATTCACGGTGAAGATCCAAACTGGGGTCGGGTGTTAGCTGCTGCCGGAACGACAAAAGCGGCCTTTGATCCAGAGCGCGTTGATGTATCAATGAACGGCGTTTGGATTTGTCGCAATGGTGGGCTCGGCGAAGATCGTTCACTCGTGAGCTTGGCCAATCGCCAGGTGGACATCACTGTCGTGTTGCGATCTGGCGCGAGTGAAGCCACTGTGTGGACCAATGACCTAACCGCAGATTACGTACACGAAAACTCTGCGTACTCAACCTGAGAGGCACGACATGACTGACGTGAATCAAGCATCGTCAAAAGCGGCGGTACTTGCCGAAGCTTTGCCGTGGTTAGAACGTTTCCACGGTGCAACAGTTGTCGTTAAATATGGCGGCAATGCGATGACCGACGATGCATTAAAGGCAAGTTTTGCCGAAGATATTGTGTTTATGAGGTTGGCAGGATTGCGGCCAGTTGTTGTGCACGGTGGTGGTCCCCAAATTAATTCGATGCTCGAAAAACTAGGTGTCACCTCTGAATTCAAAGGTGGGCTACGGGTCACCACCCCAGAAGTGATGGACATTGTTGGAATGGTGTTGGTCGGTCAAGTGCAGCGGGAACTCGTTGGGCTCATCAATGATCACGGCCCATTTGCTGTAGGTATGTCAGGCGAAGATGCACACACGTTCATTGCAGAACGCCGTGATGCCACAGTCGATGGTCAGTTGGTGAATATTGGTCAGGTTGGTGACGTTACCGAGGTGCGCCCTGATTTCGTTGTAAAACTTCTTGATGATGGATTCATCCCTGTTGTATCAACAGTGGCTAGAGACATAGATGGCATGGTCTACAACGTCAACGCGGATACTGCTGCAGCGGCATTAGCGCAGGCATTGGGTGCGCAGAAATTCGTCGTTCTGACTGATGTCGAAGGCCTGTACGCGAAGTGGCCAGATAAGTCGTCAATCATTCGGCAAATTGATGTTGATGCTTTGCGGAAAATGCTTCCCACGCTGGAATCGGGCATGGTTCCAAAGATGGAAGCATGTGTTCGCGCAATTGATGGTGGTGTGCCACAAGCTCACGTCATTGATGGACGAGTAGCCCACTCAGTGCTTCTCGAAGTGTTTACTAACGATGGCATTGGCACGATGGTGTATCCGGTGCAAGCATGAGTTGGCAACAACGCTGGGACGCCAGCATGATGAAGAACTATGGGCAACCTCCCTTGATGTTGACTCGAGGTGCAGGTTCGCGTGTGTGGGATGACTCTGGGAATGAGTACGTGGATCTCATTGCAGGGATTGCAGTTAATGCGCTAGGTCATGGTCATCCGGCCCTCGTGAAAGCAATCACAGAACAGCTGAACACGATTGGGCACACCAGCAATCTCTACGCAACTGAACCCGGACTTGCATTGTCTGAGCGCCTATTGCAGTTAAGTCATGCTCCTGCAGGTTCACGAGTGTTCTTTTGCAACTCGGGCGCGGAAGCCAACGAAGCTGCGTTCAAACTCAGTCGTCTCACACAGCGCACCCACGTGGTGGTTGCTTCGGGCGGCTTTCACGGCCGCACTATGGGTTCCCTAGCTTTGACAGCTCAACCAGCCAAACAAGATCCGTTTAGGCCGCTTCCTGGCGAAGTCACGGTTGTTCCTTATGGCGACAGTGCAGCACTTCGAGCCGCCGTCACAAAGGAAACTGCTGCTGTATTCCTGGAACCAATTCAAGGTGAGGGTGGCGTTGTTGTGCCACCGGCAGGATATTTAGCCGACGCACGATCTGTCTGCGATGACACTGGTGCGCTCTTGATTCTTGATGAAGTGCAAACAGGTGTTGGTCGCACCGGCCATTGGTTTGCTTATCAAAGTACGGGAGTAATGCCCGATGTCGTGACGCTAGCAAAGGGATTGGGTGGCGGCCTTCCCATCGGTGCATTAATTGCTTTCGGTGACGCTGCAAATCTTTTCACTCCAGGATCACACGGATCAACATTTGGTGGAAATCCGATTTCGGCGCGAGCGGCTCTTGCGGTACTTGATGCGATTGAAGAAGAGCAGTTGCTGTCACATGCACAGGCCATGGGTGAACGTCTGGCAAATGAACTTCCTGCAGTATCCCAAGGGCATGTGTCGCATGTCCGTGGTGAAGGATTGCTCAGGGCTGCGGTGCTGACGGACATCGCAAGTGGTGACCTAGAACCATTGCTGCGTAAGCATGGATTGCTTACGAACGCAGTTGCTGGTGATGCAATACGCATGGCTCCAGCGCTCAACATCACCAATTCCGATATTGACGAAGTGTTGGTGCGTTGGGCTGGGGCAATTGCTGAACTAAGCGAGCAATCATGAGCGCACTCACAACAATGGCAGCACGGCGCTCACGTATTGAATCGCTGATTGAATCGGGCACCATCAGTTCGCAAGAACAGCTCCGTAGTGTTCTCGCAACAGAAGGTATGGAAGTTACGCAAGCCACGCTCAGTCGCGACTTAGAGGCGCTCGGGGCTGTGAAGACCCATGATGCTTCCTCTGGTTCACGGTATGTGATTTCGCGGAGTCCGGTGGTTACTCATCTTGCGGTTCCAACAACGATTAGTCGAGTTGTCACAGAAGTCCTTGTGGGTGCCGTTGCTGCACAGAACATTGCGGTGCTTCACACTCCACCGGGTGCAGCGCATTATCTGGCTGGCTATCTCGATCGCGCGCATTTCAATTCAATCGTTGGAACTGTTGCTGGCGACGACACGATTATGGTGGTCATGCACACTAATGAAGCGGCAGAGGAATTCTGTGCCAATCTACTTTCGCTTGCAGATCGTAAGTCTGACAGTGTTGATTTCAATGCAAAACAAAGGAGAACATCGTGACGCAAGCTCAGCCAACCAGACTCTGGGGTGGACGCTTCACCGATGGCCCGTCCGACGCCATGGCGGCATTAAGTCGTTCGGTGCACTTTGATTGGCGCTTGGCTCCTTATGACATTGCCCAGACACAAGCACATGCGAAGGTCCTTCACGATGCGAACTTGCTTACTGCAGATGAACTTGCTCTGGTAACCAATGCGCTGAGTGAACTCTTAATTCAGGTGCAGTCGGGCGAAGTTATTCCCGATGCAGACGACGAAGACGTACACACTGCTATCGAGCGTAATTTGATGCTCAAGCTCGGTGACCTCGGTGGAAAGCTACGCGCGGGTCGTAGCCGTAACGATCAGGTGTCAACGGATTTTCGTTTGTATTTGCGAGATCAGGTGCGCTATATCGCGCAAGAAGTCATTGCCTTGCAACAGGCTTTCCTTGAGCAAGCCAAGGCTCATGTCAATACGACATCGCCTGGATTTACACATCTTCAGCATGCACAGCCTGTTTCATTTGGTCACGAATTAGCCAAGCACGTGCATGCTCTCGGGCGCGATCTAGAGCGCTTATCTGATTGGGATAAGCGCACTGCGCGCTCACCACTTGGAGCTGGTGCGTTAGCGGGTTCTTCTTTGGGATTGAATCCGCAAAGTGTTGCGCAGGATCTTGGGTTTGACGAAGCACTAGCGAACTCAATTGACGCAGTAAGTGATCGAGACTGGGTCGCTGAATTCTTGTTCGTCGCGGCCATGATTGGCGTTCATCTTTCGCGCATTGGTGAAGAAGTAATTTTGATGACTTCGCGAGAATTTCAGTGGGCGCAACTTGATGATGCCTGGTCAACGGGTTCATCGATCATGCCGCAAAAGAAAAACCCAGATGTTGCTGAACTTGCACGTGGAAAATCTGGTCGCCTCATTGGAAATCTCACTGGATTAATGGCAACGCTTAAAGGCTTGCCTTTCGCATACAACCGAGATTTACAAGAAGACAAAGAACCAGTTTTTGATACCGTTGAACAGCTGTTGTTAGTACTTCCCGCAATGACAGGAATGATTGCAACGCTGAAATTCAACACCGAGCTCATGGCGCAATCTGCGCCCCAAGGCTTTGCCTTAGCAACGGATATTGCGGAATGGCTCGTGCGTGAGGGCGTAGCTTTCCGTGTTGCGCATGAAGTTGCAGGTGCGTGTGTACAACGAGCAGAGTCCTCAGGTATCGAGTTATGGGATCTCACTAACGAAGATCTGGCGCAGATCAGCGAACACCTCAATCCACAAGTACGTGAAGTGCTGTCAGTAGACGGTTCTCTCAATTCGCGTAACGCCTTTGGCGGCACTGCACCAGCACGTGTGGTCGAACAGCTCAGTGCTCTCGATTCAATGTTGCACAAGGAACGCTTGCGCTGGGGCTAACCAGAGTCCTTATGAGTCATTCGGTGTGCCCGGAGCACATTGGGGAAAGCCGTGCGTCAAGATGTTCCCGTGGACATCATCGAGGAATTGTTGTGGCGGGAACAGATTGCACAAAGCACCGATCTAGGTGCATTGCATGAGGCGCTGTCGGCAGGCTCGATAACCCTGTATTGCGGTTTTGATCCCACGGCTGCGAGCCTTCATTTAGGAAACCTGGCACAGATCCTGACTGTTCGTCGCTTTCAGCAGGCAGGCCACCGCCCACTCGCCCTCGTTGGTGGGGCGACAGGCTTAATCGGTGACCCAAAGATGACGGGGGAGCGCAATCTCAATTCCCAAGACATTGTTGAAGAATGGGTCGGTCGAATTCGTGGCCAGTTAGAACGCTTTTATGACTTTGACGGACCTAACGCCGCGATCGTGGTGAACAACTACGACTGGACAAAAGACATTTCAGTGCTGGAATTCTTGCGTGACATCGGCAAGCACTTCAGTGTCAACAGGATGCTTGATCGCGAAGCAGTGGCAGCACGTTTAGCTAAAGACGGAATCTCCTATACCGAATTCAGTTACCAGTTATTGCAGTCGTACGACTACCTAGAACTCTTTCGTCGTTACGGATGTGTATTACAAACGGGTGGTTCTGATCAATGGGGCAACATCACTGCGGGCGTAGATCTCATTCGACGTACTGAACAAACCTCGGTGTTTGCATTGACAACTCCGTTGATCACCAAGGCTGATGGTACGAAATTTGGTAAAACTGAATCCGGAACCATTTGGCTGGACCCAGCACTGACGAGTCC
>JAQTZL010000007.1:0-2500 GCA_028687755.1 Candidatus Nanopelagicales bacterium | reverse complement strand
CGGTCCAGAGCCCCATTCCAGGCAGATGTCCTGGAGGGGTTAGCTCATGGGTGGAACATTGACATGGGGTGCGCGAGCACCGAGCTCTCCTAGTACTGCCGCAAGGCGTGGAAACGAGTGCTCGACTGTAGACAATCCCAAACACGCTGTTGGGTCCTGAGGGAACGGATGTTCCTTCGGGCCAGGATCGAGAGATCCCGGCCGGGCCCCTTCACACTGAACCAGCCGTTCTTCGGCCAGGCAGTGATCCTGAAGGACGTCCGCCCGAATGTTGAGAACTGCACAGTGGACGCGAGCATCTTATTAATTTTGCAATTAATGAAGAAAGTTTCTGTGGCAAGTTATTAAGTGCGCACGGTGGATGCCTTGGCATCAGGAGCCGATGAAGGACGTAGGAGGCTGCGAAAAGCCTCGGGGAGCTGTCAACCAAGCTGTGATCCGGGGATGTCCGAATGGGGAAACCCGGCTGGAGTCATGTCCAGTCACCCTTGCCTGAACACATAGGGCAAGAGGCGGGAACGAGGGGAAGTGAAACATCTCAGTACCCTCAGGAAGAGAAAACATAAGTGATTCCGTTAGTAGTGGCGAGCGAACGCGGAAGAGGCCAAACCAAAGCGGCGTGATAGACGTCAGTCGTTGCCGTTTTGGGGTTGTGGGAGCATTCTGCTGGTTCTGACGGGCCAGCAAAGAGTCAAAAACGAACGTCATAGTCGAAGGCCATGCGAAAGGGCCGGCAAAGAGGGTAATACCCCCGTAGACGAAATGTCGTTCACTCTTGAGTGAATTCCCAAGTAATACGGGGCCCGTGAAATCCCGTATGAATCTGTCGGGACCATCCGATAAGCCTAAATACTACCTGATGACCGATAGCGGACAAGTACCGTGAGGGAAAGGTGAAAAGTACCCCGGGAGGGGAGTGAAATAGTGCCTGAAACCGTGTGCATACAAGCCGTTGGAGCCCCCAAGATCTTCGGATCAGGGTGACAGCGTGCCTTTTGAAGAATGAGCCTGCGAGTTAGCGATATGTAGCGAGGTTAACCCGTGAGGGGAAGCCGTAGCGAAAGCGAGTCTGAATAGGGCGAGTGAGTTGCATGTCCTAGACCCGAAGCGGAGTGATCTACCCATGGCCAGGTTGAAGCGACGGTAAGACGTCGTGGAGGACCGAACCCACCTAGGTTGAAAACTGGGGGGATGAGCTGTGGGTAGGGGTGAAAGGCCAATCAAACTCCGTGATAGCTGGTTCTCCCCGAAATGCATTTAGGTGCAGCGTCGCGTGTTTCTTCTAGGAGGTAGAGCACTGGATGAGCTAGGGGGCCTACAAGCTTACTGAACTCAACCAAACTCCGAATGCCTAGAAGTGAGAGCGCGGCAGTGAGACTGTGGGGGATAAGCTTCATAGTCGAGAGGGAAACAGCCCAGACCACCAACTAAGGTCCCTAAGCGTGTGCTAAGTGGAAAAGGATGTGGAGTCGCATAGACAACCAGGAGGTTGGCTTAGAAGCAGCCACCCTTGAAAGAGTGCGTAATAGCTCACTGGTCAAGTGATTCCGCGCCGACAATTTAACGGGGCTCAAGCACATCACCGAAGTTGTGGCATTCAAGCGTGTTCTTGGCCGTAAGGTCCAGGAGCTTGGATGGGTAGGGGAGCGTCGTGTGGCCAGCGAAGCGGCGGGGGAACCCAGCCGTGGAGGCCACACGAGTGAGAATGCAGGCATGAGTAGCGAAAGACGGGTGAGAAACCCGTCCACCGAATAATCAAGGGTTCCAGGGCCAGGCTAATCCGCCCTGGGTAAGTCGGGACCTAAGGCGAGGCCGACAGGCGTAGTCGATGGACAACGGGTTGATATTCCCGTACCGGTTTAAACGCGCCCATGACGAGCCTAGTGATACTAAGTTCACAAGAATATGGAAACCTTCGGGTGGATATAGAGGAGTGCACGACCTGAGCTAGTAGTAGTCAATCGATGGGGTGACGCAGGAAGGTAGTTGAACCGCGGCGATGGTAGTCCGCGGCTAAGGTTGTAGGGCGAAATGTAGGCAAATCCGCATTTCACATAGCCTGAGAACTGATGGGGAGCCGATTGTGGTGAAGTCAATGATCCTATGCTGCCAAGAAAAGCCTCTAGAGAGTGTTTAATCCGCCCGTACCCCAAACCAACACAGGTGATTAGGTAGAGAATACTAAGGTGATCGAGCGAACTATGGTTAAGGAACTCGGCAAAATGCCCCCGTAACTTCGGGAGAAGGGGGGCCAATTCTGGTGATGGAATTTACTTCCTGAGCTGGCGTTGGCCGCAGAGACCAGGCTGAAGCGACTGTTTACTAAAAACACAGGTCCATGCAAAGTCGCAAGACGACGTATATGGACTGACTCCTGCCCGGTGCTGGAACGTTAAGGGGACCGGTTAGCTCTTCGGAGCGAAGCTGAGAACTTAAGCGCCAGTAAACGGCGGTGGTAACTATAACCATCCTAAGGTAGCGAAATTCCTTGTCGGGTAAG